>MSXM01000072.1:24953-31174 GCA_002083565.1 Nitrospira sp. ST-bin4
CCCTTGGCGGCATCCCCGAGCAGCACGGCGTACAGGTGTTTGGTGAGGACCTGCAGGGCGTCAACCTGGTTCGGATCGATGATCAAGATACGGTTGAGCAGTGCGATCCGATCGCGCAAATCGGGGAAGCTTGCGGCCCGTGCTGCGGCGGCCGTGAATGTGCCTGGTTGATCGTGCGGTCCCCACCACACCAGCGATTCAGGCAGGGCCCTGCTGATTTCTGTCGTGAATGGAATCTGCTCGGCCACCATACCCGGCGCTTCCGGGGTGGTGTCCACCGGCTGCTGAAACACCGCGGTATCGTTCGGGAACCCGTGTCGCTTGAGCCCGGTGAACACGACCCATTGGGTGACGACGGATTTGATCGCGCGCCGGGGACGTTTGACCGTGCTCGTCCATTGCACGGTTCCGGGCGCATAGGTAACCGGTGCAGTTAACGGGTCCTGGTATGCCACCGTAATCGCGACCAACGTGGTTGGGACGCCGATGACCTTGCCGTCCGGCTTGAGCCGAAATGACCCATCGGGGATTCGACGGCTGTTCGTGACGGTCAATTGCAGGCCGCTCCCTGGCGGTGACGTCCCGATCGCATCCATGACGAATGCCGAGGCCGGAGTATCCGACAGCTCGTCCCCATAGAATACCAGCGGGCCTGCGCTGGGCCAGAGGACATCCATGCCGACGTCCGTCCGTTTCAGGGCCTGTGCGTGGCCGGCGGTCATTTTTCCCCAGCAAGTCTCATAGGATGAGTCGTGTGCTTCGGGAGCAGTCTTACGACCAGGCGGCAACGCTGTCACAAGCCGATATTGGCAGGCGAAGTCCAACTGCCCAAAAGTCAGACGGTCGCCCTTTGAGATGGCATCGGCGTACCGGCGAGCAGCCTCGGTGGCCGGGCTCTGGACCGTCGCACGTGCGTGTGGCGTGCGTGAAGCTGCTGCCGCAGCAAGCATTGCCGAACTGGCATCGAAAATGGTGCACAGCCCCCCAATAATTAATGCCGCTGTGAGTGGTCTGCATCGAGTCATGATGAACGCCTGCATTGAAAAAGGTTTCACTCCAGATCCGTTGGTCAATTTAGCATGGAGGCCGGCGGGTTTGACAGAGATTGATCACCGGAATCGGGCTGCGTTCAAAATCTCCTCGCGCATCAGGGCCCGCTCGTTCGCCGACAGGGCCGGGGCGGGATTCCCGCGGCAGAGCGACACGGTCTGGCGAAGAGAGGCCACGAACTCTTCGCAGTGAGGGCAGTCGCCCAGGTGCCGCCGGATTTGCAGACAAATGTCATCCGGCAGCTCATCGTCGATAAAATCCGACAATTCGCGAAGAATACCGAGGCACCGTCCGGCTTCATGCCGATGGGGTGTGGCTGCAAGACCTCTTCGTGGTTTCGGGGCGGCACGTTTTACCATCACGGTTTCTCCCTGCGCTACGTCAGTGACTCCTGATCCGGCTCGTGAGTTCCTTCCGCAAGGCCTCGCGCGCTGAGTTCGCGGCGGACAAAGAGACGCGCGCGGTGGAGCCGTGATTTCACCGCGCGCTCGCTCAAACCCATAACGGTTCCCGCTTCCTTAGCGCTCAAACCTTCCATGTCGCGCAGCACGAGCACCATCCTGTATTTCTTGGGCAGTTTGTCGATCGCGGCATTGAGGGCTTGCCGCAACTCCTTGTTCTGGAGGGCCTCTTCCGGACTGAGCCCTTCGACGGGGATCTGCAAGTGGAACTCGCCCTCGGAAGAGGGAATGAACTCTTCCAGCGACAGCTCTCGTTCCGGTGCCCCCTTGCGTTTTCGTCGCATACGCAGGCAGGCCCGCGAAGCGATGGCATAGAGCCAGGTGGAGACCTGTGCGTCGCCGCGGAAGCGGTTGAATCCACGGTAGGCATTCAAAAAGGTTTCCTGCACCAAGTCCTTCGCCGTTTCGGCTTCCCCGCACAGCCTGTTCGCGTAGCGATACATCAGATCGACGTGATCCTTGTAGAGCGTGTCGAACCGGTCTCGCATATTCGGCGATACGGATAACCGGCCGTCTGAGGCGCGTGGTATTCGAGTAGATTTCATAGACCGTGCAGTCTACGAAGGGATGAAAATGAGAGTCAAGTGAAAGGGGAGGAGAACGGAAGGTTAGTTCGGTCGATGGAATTCGACGACTTCGCCCCGTCCATTGAGTTCAATGGTGATCGGGCTGCCTTCCCGTAGCCCCGCCAAGGCGGACTTTCCCCGATCCGTCTGATAGATCTGTTCGCCCTCGGGAGTCCAGAGTCTGATGCCGGCATGATCCGGCGACGCAAATTCCAGCGGGCCGGTCAGAAAGCGGCGAGCCGGAGACGTCGTATTGGGAGCGGCAAGATCCGCCACCACGTTCCGACGATGAATGCGGAGGGTCAAGGTCTGTCCCACCTTCGCATCCTTGATGCCGATCTTGGCGTTGACGTTCACCACGCCGACGGGGGTTCTGAAGAAGATGAAGTTCGATTTCAGCTTGGAGACAGTGCCGGTCAGCAATAGCTGTGCGTCGGTCCCTCCCGAAGCAATCTGGCCAATCTGGAGATCGAACTGCAAGTCATGGACACCGATGATGGTACCGTTGTCGTCGACTTCGACCGTGACCGGACTGCCTTCATGAAGCCCGGCGAGCGAGCGTTCATGGGCGCCGAAGTCGAAGGAGCGCTCTCCTTCCGGTGTCCACAGCAGTAACTTATTCTCGCCGTCTCCGCTCCGCTTGAACGGTCCGCTGAGATAACGATGGACCAGGGAATCGTTGCTCCTCTTTCTGATCTCGACAGCGAGATGAGTATCATGGATCCAGAAGAAGACATCTTGAGAAGCGAGGAAATCCTTGAGGGTCGTCTTCGAGCTGAGCGTTAACAGTCCGATCGGCGTTTTTAAAAAGACGATCCCGGGTTTGGTCCGCCACACCGATGCTTTCAGGGTGATGGATGGATTTGCCTCCATCCGGGCTGGATCAGTGACGGTCTCAACCCGATTGGGGGTTGGCTTCACGGGGGTGGACTCGGCGCGTGTCTCGGATTGATCCGGATTTGCTTCGACCGGGACCGAGTCGGCCCTCGCATCAGACTCAGCCGGAATGGCGTTGTCGGGAGCCCGAAGTTCGTTGTCGGCAAAGCCAGGCGACGTCGAACAGACGAAACCGGCGAAAGCAAGGACTTGAAAGAACCGTCGATTGTTCGATAGTCGCGTCATCGGGGCCGAGACCTCTGATTGAACCCTTGCGGTGTCGCAAGCAGGCGGGATTGTGTGTCCCGTTCGGAAAATTGCAGGTGTCTTCGCAAGACACCCGCATCTCCTATGCGAGTAACATGAGTCTGCGAAGCCGTCAAGTCGAAAGCGGTTGTGCACCGGCGGACGGTCATTTTTTTCTAACGAGGAGGCGTACCGGAGTTCCGGTAAACCCGTAGGACTCACGGAGCTGGTTTTCGAGATACCGCAGATACGACGGCGTGATGTTTTCCGGATGGCCCACGAATAAAGCGAAGGCCGGCGGCTTCGTAGTAACCTGGGTGACAAACGCGGATTTCGTCACTTTCGCCGGTTTGCCTTTGCGGACCGGCAATGGATGGACCAACAGAATATTTTGCAGCCAGGTATTCAAGGTGCCCGTGGAGATTCGCTTGGTAAACATCGCGTACACATCGTCTATTTGGGCAAATACCGTACGGGCGGACTCCGATTTGAGCGCCGAGCCGTAGAGTACCGGAGCCCAAGTCAGGAAGGGGAAGCGGCGGTGGAGCTCAAGTTCGTAGTTCTTCCTGGCCTCGGCATCGCCCACACGAAGGTCCCACTTGTTGATCCAGAGAATACAGGCGCGCCCTTGCTTGAGGATGGCCCCCGCGATTTTCGTGTCTTGCTCCGTTACGCCTTCCTCTCCATCCAGCACGAGTACGGCCACATCGGAGCGGCCGATGGCGCGGAGCGAGCGCAGGACGCTCCAGCCTTCAATCCCGCGATCGATTTTCCCCCGCCGCCTGATGCCGGCCGTATCGGTGAACACGTATCTTTTCCCCGCATGCGTCACAAGAGAGTCGATGGGATCGCGTGTTGTGCCGGGAAGGTCGCTCACGACCACCCGTTCTTCTCCCAACAGTGCATTGATCATTGTAGATTTGCCGACATTGGGACGGCCCACCACGGCAATGCGGGGCAGCTGCGACAGCTCATTGGTTCCATCGGCTGCAGGCAATAGCGGGTAGAGCGCATCCAGCAGCTCGGACACGCCGATACCATGCTCGGCGGAGACGGGATAGAGCTCGTCTACCCCCAGTTGATAAAAGTCGGCAATAAGCGGGTCGGACTTGGGGGTATCGATCTTGTTGATCGCCATAAACACCGGTTTGGTCACACCACGCAACAGCCGCACCACTTCATGATCAGAAGGCGTCAGGCCTGAACGGCCGTCGAGCAGGAAAATCAGGATGTCGGCTTCGGCGATGGCAATCTCGGACTGCCGGCGAATCAATGCCAACATGCCGTCCGAGGCCGAGAGGTCGAGCCCTCCGGTATCGACCAGCCGAAACATCCGTTGCCGATAGGTCGCGTCTGCATAGTTGCGATCGCGTGTCACGCCGGGAACGTCATCGACGATGGCAGTCTTGACGCCGAGGATTTTGTTGAACAGTGTGGACTTTCCTACATTCGGCCGGCCGATGATGGCTACGAGGGGAGGTGAGAGGTGGGGAGTGAGGGGTGAGGTCTCAGTGGTGAGAGGTACCGGAGGAGATGTCAGGGGCGAGCGTTTGGAAGATTTTCGGCGTGTCATTGGTCAACCGTCATGTGATAGAAAAATCGTCCCTGCTGCAAGTCGGGTATGATGACAGGAACCTAAGCCCACAAACAAGCGGTGCGCCGTGGTACACTCAGAAAATTCCTTCATGAATGGCGGATGCCCGATGGCGAATGGCGGCTTTTCGTGGGATCAGATCGACGACGTGCTCCTCGATATGGACGGCACGTTGCTGGACCGGCATTTCGACAATTTCTTTTTTGAGGAGGAATTGCCGCGTCGGTATGCGGTGCTCCAGGGGCTGTCGTTTGACGAATCTCGCAGCCGCTTGATGGCTATGTATCGGTCGATGGAAGGCGAGTTGGCATGGACCGATCTTCACTACTGGAGTGAGCGGGTGGGTATCGATGTCGTGGCCATGCACAAGGAGCTGGATCACATGATCGGGTTTTTGCCGGGAGCGGAGGAGTTCTTGCAGTACCTTCAGCGCCTGGGGAAGCGCGTCACCATCATCACGAACGCGCATGAATCGGGCCTGTCGGTCAAAACCGCCAAGACCGGGCTCGATCAGTACGTCGATCGCATTGTGGACGCATTCGAGATCGGCTATCTAAAGATGCGGCCCGAGTATTGGCCGAAGTGCCAGCGCTTGCTGGGGTTCGATCCGGCGCGATCACTTTTTATGGATGATGACGAGGGGTGCTTGGTGGCCGCAGAGCGATTCGGCGTGGCGCATCTCATTCACAGCGCCAAGTCGAGTTCCCGGCTGCCGCCCGCGCCGCTTGCGCAATTTTTCTCGGTTGCTGGGTTCCGGCCGCTTCTCGATGGTCATCCCGTCATCCGACAAGAGTAGAAGCGTGAAGAGTCTTGATTTGGATCTGGTGATCGTTCGAACTGATTCCAGCAGGAGGTTGATTCCACGGCCTGCGAGAGGTTAGCTTGGTATCCGTGATCATTCCGTCAAGATAGTATAGGATAGCACCCGGGTAGGTGGAAGAGAGGGGCTGGTATCGTACGGTCGAGCGAATACTCATTCTGAAAGGGCTGAGGGCAACGTATGAGAAGCGTCAAGAGTTCCAGTGTGAAAAACCTGCTGTTTTGGTTGGTCGTGGGCCTGTTCCTCGTGCTGCTGTTCAATCTGTTCAGTGCGCCGCCACCGCCTCAGGAAGAAATGATCGTATTCAGTGAGTTCATGGCGAAGCTCGACAAGGGCGATTTGGAGAAGGTCGTTATCCAGGGCCACCATATTGGCGGACAGTTGAAGGATAAGACCCGGATCCGCACCTATTCGCCTGATGACCCTGCGATGGTAAAAGAGCTGCGAGAGAAGAATGTCCAGATTGAAGTGAAGCCGCCGGATGAAAGTCCCTGGTACATCACCTTGCTTGTGACGTTGGGTCCCTTTGTCCTCTTTCTCGGCATTTGGATTTTCTTCATGCGCCGGATGCAGGGCGGAGGCAATAGCGCGTTGTCCTTCGGGAAAAG
>MSXM01000072.1:31315-31554 GCA_002083565.1 Nitrospira sp. ST-bin4
GTGCTGGTGGTGGGTCCTCCAGGAACGGGTAAAACATTGCTGGCCAAGGCGGTGGCCGGCGAAGCGGGCGTGCCATTTTTCAGCATCAGCGGGTCTGATTTCGTCGAAATGTTTGTGGGAGTCGGAGCGTCGCGTGTGCGGGATTTGTTCGAACAGGGGAAAAAGCATGCGCCCTGCATCATCTTTATCGATGAAATCGATGCGGTAGGGCGGCTCCGCGGCGCAGGACTCGGGGGCGG
>MSXM01000073.1:0-3528 GCA_002083565.1 Nitrospira sp. ST-bin4
AGGATGCTCAAAAAGGCCTCTGTTCTCACCCTCCCGCCCCGGTGCGCCAAGATGCCCCACTCCACGGACAAGGCCGCAGCGAGCGAAGAGGCGAGGAGGTACATACCAAGCTTTGCTTGAACCGCTCGCTTCGATCACATGCGAGCGGATAGGTTCCGCGCCTCCACAGATTCCACGCGTTGAGCCTCTGAGCGATGCGAGAACGCCGCTGGCGGACTTTTTCAGCATCCTGCTAGGAGGCAGGGGTGCCACCCGGTAGATCAGGATCGCCCGCGCAACGAAAACCGATCGTAATGTCCGTCCGCCAATGCTTCGCGGCAAATCGTTTGGAGAGCCGCGCATTCTGTTCGGTCTCCCGCCATGACCCTCCCCGCACAACTTTCAAATCCGCATTCTCCGGCCCTTTGGGATCGCGATAGGACGATTTTTTATAATAGTGCTCATCGTATGAGTCCGCGACCCACTCCGCGACGTTGCCGGTCATATCGAACAACCCATAGGGACTCCGTCCCGCTTCGAACGATCCGGGGGGCGCGAGATACTTGTAGCCGTCTTCACTGCCGTCCACATTCGCCGCATTGACCGCAAACTTCTCTCCCCAGGGATATTTCCTCTTGCCCTCGCCGCGTCCCGCCTTCTCCCATTCCGCTTCGGTTGGAAGGCGCTTGCCGGCCCATTTACAATAGGCTGTCGCATCATCCCAGGACACACTCATCGCGGCAAACTCCTGCTGGAGCAGCTTGGACTGATCGTCTTCGAACACCTCAATTCTCGGCATCGGCCGCTTGGTCATCTTGGCGAACCGCGCGTATTCCGCTTGCGTCACTTCTTTCCGGTCTATAAAGAATCCTTTCAAGAAAACTTGATGCTCCGGTGCTTCATCCGGATCGGCATCCACGCTCCCCATCGTAAAGGGCCCTTCAGGAATCTGGACCATCTCACGCCCCTCATCTCCCATTTTCGTTTTGTACATCGAATAGTCCTGGGACGTCCCGCTGCTCACGGTCTGTCGATCCTCGGACTTGATGGATGCGGCCAGTTGCTTCATCTGATTGGCCTTGTAGGACTCATGGGCCAGCAGGCCGACCATAAGAAAAAATGACGCGAACACGAAAATAATGGACCCGTACAACACACCCTTATTTTCCACGCAATCCCCTCTTCCCGTTCACGGTTGAGACACGGTCGGCTCAGCTTCTTCCGGCGGAGCCTTTCTGGCCGCGCGCATATCGAGAAGCATTGAAATCTGGACGCCAAGGAAGCCGCCCATCGCCGCACCCGCTCCCGCCCCAACCCAAATCCGGTCGATACCAGCCACCAGCCAGGCCAACGCCCCGCCCAATACGGTTCCAATCATGATGCTGACGAGAAATCGGCGGCCGCCCAAATATCCGATGACGCAACCCAAAACAAGCCCGACCCCAACAGCCACCGGGAACAATCCCCCACCCATGGTAACCCCGATGAGAGTCCCCACGGTCCCCATCACCACCATACCCAGGGCTATGTCCAACACTTTCCAGATCGGCATACTATCAACCTGCAACCAGCACGACACCCGTCTTACATATGCGCGCGATGGAGGCGTACGCACATGTATTGTGACACTGTCCTTACTTCGCCGGCAGAGCCGTCATCGGGCCAAAATCGATCTCGACTCCGGAACTCGCAATAATTGAGATCCCCCAGGCTTTCGCCGCCGGCTCATGCCGATGGATTCGCTTGAAGTCTTCATAGACGTTGACCCGCTCTTCAAACCACTGCCCCAGCGCGTTCGTTCCACTTTGGACGACGATCTCGGATCCGCTGAACATGCCGCCTTCGGTCAGCGTGCCTTCGGGCTTCGTGGCACTCCATACATATTTCGTGAAGACCGGAATGAACAACAGATCGGTATCGAGCGACGCATAGATCGCGGCCAGCGGTTCCGTACCGGTCGGAGCTTTCACCAAACGCCACCGCCACGTCAGCACGGGATAGGCCTTGGGATCCCACTCGATTTTTTTCTTCTTGATCCGCTGCCCCGCATCCTTCGCAGATAAGAAATTCGCGCCGTTTTCAGACTGCACCTTATACGCATCGCGGCCTTTGGACTGGCTCCGCTGATTCTCATGTTCCCACGCAGAGGGGAATCCGTCGGCCTCTTTCGCCTTGAATTCCTCCAGGATGAGTACCGGGCCCTCCGCACATCCGAAACCGGGCCACGCGAGCGCAGCCACCAGACTGCCGAATACGATCGCAGCACCACACAGCACCCTCTTCATATCCTTCCACACCCTTTCGTTACGTTTCTTGTGACGGGACCGGCGACAGAATCGGCGCCTCTGCATTATGGAACTCCTCGCCCATGACCGGCTGCTGCCCACGCTGGCACATCCAAAACAAGGCCAGCACGGCCCCCCAAAACACCACCATATTCAACGTGACCATTTTGGCGGCAAACGCCAGGTCCGGCGTAAAGGCCCATGGCGACACATCGGCCATCAGTTCGCTGACATGCCAGGATAACCGGCCCGATGATCGAATAAAGCCCATCAATCCCATCACCCACGTAAAGGCGGCCGACAACCCGAACAGCACCACCATGCCGCGGAACGGAATCTTTCCCCACTGAACCGGCCCATGCACGACCGCCCGCGTGAGCATGATGCGGTTGATGATCAGACTGACTGTAATGACGGTGAACGTCGTAAAGGCCTGTGGCGCCGACAGCCCCACACGGATCTTTGCCGGCAGATAGTAGCCATACACCGACAGCCCGATGACGTTGAGCATGCCTATAGCGAAAAGCACCGCGATGGCGATGTTGCCGGTCCTGACCCAGGACACCGTCATGGTCCGGCTCGCCCGCCGATAGTACAAAAAGCTGAGGGCGGTGAAGAGCAGAATGACGTTGATCGCGCCGTTCTTGGCCGACATGACGCCGTAGTTCCCGATCACCGGATGCTGCGCGCCGCCCATCGCTTTGACTTCGCTCCCCGACATCATGAGCGTATGCGGCGTCAGCCAGATAAACAACGCCAGCGTCAGGCCGCCGAGCACAAATTGATAATACGGTTGATACCGTTCCGCGCCCTTCAGCCGCGCCATCCCCTGCCACATATAATAGTTGATGCCGAGGAACAGAACGCCGATGAGCATCGCCTGAATGACGAACAGCCAGGTCAGCAGCCCTCCCATCATCGTAACGCCCATCGTTTGACGGAACACGAAGACCGACCGCATCAACCAGTAGCCGGCGATCGGCATCGGCAGCAGCGCGCACACCGTCACAAACAAGAAGACATAACCAACCCAGTCGAAATAGGCCCGTTCCTCGTTCGTCTTGGCGGTAAAAAACCGGTAGCAGGCATAGGCCAAGACGACGGCGCCCCCGGACATGATGTCTGCGAGAAACCGGTGGACATTGAGCGGATTCCAGAACGCCGAGTGCAACAGGTGCCAGACGTTGCCTAAAAACCGCCCCTGGGCATCCACACCGGCCGGCGCCATCATGAAGGCGGACCAGGAGTTCGCCAGCAGCAGCAA
>MSXM01000073.1:3582-3886 GCA_002083565.1 Nitrospira sp. ST-bin4
TCGGCCATCCGATTCCAACTGTAGTAATAGACGATCAGCAGCAGCGACTCTCCGACAAACACAGCGGCGTAGACCGGCATGAACGACTTGAATGTGCCGCCCATGTATTTCATAAAACTGGGATAGAGCGTAATGAATATCGNCATCAGACTGCCGATGAACGCCGTGACCGACAAAGCCAGGAGCGCCACCTTCGCCAAATCACGCGCCAGGCCGTCGTAGCGAAGCGCCCAGGCCGGCTTCTTCGTAATCAATCCAAGAAATTCCAGCAATGCGCAAAATAGCGGCAGCGCCAGCACGAAGC
>MSXM01000074.1 GCA_002083565.1 Nitrospira sp. ST-bin4
GGATGGTGGATGAGGGGATGGTGCAGTGCATCGTCTCCACCGGCGCGTTGATCGCGCATGGTCTGAGCGAGTCCGTGGGCAAGACGCACTATCAGCACCACCCCTCGATGAGCGATGAAGAGCTGTTTCAGAAAGGCTACAATCGCGTTTACGACACGCTCGAGATGGAATCGAATTTGAATTACGTCGAACATGTCGTGTCGCAGACATTGAAAAAACTCGACCGCGACCAGCCGCTCTCTTCGGAACTCCTGACGCGTGAGTTGGGGAAGACGTTGACCGAGGAATATGTCGGCGATGGAATTTTGAAGAGCGCCTATTTGAAGAAGGTGCCGGTCTTCATCCCCGCCTTTACCGATTCCGAGGTGGGGCTCGACGTGGGGACGTGGGCCATGGCGCATGAAGTCGATCGGGCTCGTTCGCAGGCCGGCGGGAAAGGGGACTTGGCCGTCTTCACGGCTATTCATCAGTCGTACCCGTCGTTCAATCCATATCTCGATCTCAACAGTTATGCCGATCATGTGCTGTCGGCGAAGCGCCTCGGCATTTTTACGATCGGCGGCGGCGTACCGAGAAATTGGGCTCAGCAAGTCGGTCCCTACCTGGAGATCTGCAATCATCGCCTGGGCCTGAACGTAAAACCACCCCGATTCCATTACGGCGTCAGAATCTGCCCCGAGCCGGACTATTGGGGAGGGCTGAGCGGCTGCACGTATCAAGAAGGACTGTCGTGGGGAAAGTTCGTGACGCCCAAGGACGGCGGACGTTTCTCCGAAGTGTTGAGCGACGCGACCGTGGTGTGGCCTCTCCTGATGATGGGCCTGCTGGAACGGAAAAAGAAAGCCGCCGGCGTCAGCCGTTCATGAGTCGGCTGTCCACATGGCTGAAGGCAACCGTCTTCCTGTGCGGCTTTCTCTGGATATGTCCGCTCTGGGCCGCCGATGCAATCAGGACAGACGACCGGGCGAGAGGCCAGGCGAATGCGCCGGTCACCCTGATCGAATATTCCGACTTTACCTGCGGGTATTGTCTGAAATTTTTCAAAGAGACGTGGCCCCGGATTCAAGCCCGCTACGTCGATACCGGTAAGGTGAGGTTTCTCTACCGGGATTACCCCCCTGCCGATCAGGGGCCTGGTGTCGATGCGGCCACAGCGGCGCGATGTGCCGGCGCGCAAGGCAAATATTGGCCGATGCACGATCGGCTCTTTGCCGAAGGGGGGCGGCTTGGCAAGGATGTCTATTTGAAGCATGCGGCGGCAATCGGACTGGATCGCACAATGTTTGAGCAGTGTGCCAAGGACGGACGGTACACCACGTCGATTTTCGAGGATCGGCAAGAGGCCAATCAGTGGGGATTTCACGGAACGCCTGGCTTTGTCCTCGTTCGGACGAACAGTGACCCGACCGACAAGGAACCGGCGGTGGCAATTCCCGGGGCGTTTCCGTTCGAAATGTTTGCCGAAGAAATCGACCGGTTGCTGAAAAAGTCCCCGCAGTAGCCGGTGAGTCCGATGAGATGGGGTTGAGGAATCACGCGGCGCCGGGTGGCGCGGGCAGTGTCAGCGCATTTACCACGTGTGTAACCAGGTAGGGATCTGTTATGGCTTCAACGCAGTTGTTCTGGCCCGTCTCTCATCGTGACGACGATTTTTGGGTCTGTATGTCGTGCCTCGGCGAGGTGTTCTATCGGAAAGTCCCGATGCCCGATTGTCCGTCGTGCCACGGTGTGTCGACCTATGAAGGGTTTACGCTCGAAGCGGTTCGCGATTGGGGGACCGACGATTTGATCGCCAAGGCTGTGGCGGCGCAACAGGAAGCCGCTGCTGCCCCATCCGCCGTTGAATCCGCAACGCCGGTCGAAGCGGCAGATTAATCATTCCCGACTCCCGCGAGTGTCTTCGTGCAGGAACCGCGTCCATTTCTCGTTCATGGCCAATGGAGGCAAGGCGACCGGACGTCCCGTGTCGTCAACCCGTTCGATGGCCGCCTCATCGCTGATGTGGTTCAGGCCACGGAATCCGATATCGAACAGGCGATCACCTCCACGGTGAGCGCGGTTTCGGCAATGGGCGCGCTCCCAGCACACGCCCGTTACAACATTCTTCAGCAGATCGCCGCATTGCTCAACCGGCGGCGGGATGAGGTTGCGTCGACGATCACTGCCGAGGCCGGCAAGCCGATCACCGATGCGAAACGGGAAGTAAGCCGGGCGGTGCAGACCTTCACGGTCGCGGCTGAAGAAGCCAGGCGGATCCCCGGCGAGTTGGTGCCGCTCGATTGGATGCCCGGCTCCGATTCACACCTGGGTATCTTACGGCGATTTCCCATCGGTCCTGTGCTCGGCATTACCCCATTTAATTTTCCGCTGAACCTGGTCGCGCACAAGGTGGCGCCGGCGCTCGCCGCGGGTAATCCGATTCTCATCAAGCCGGCTCCTCAAACGCCGTTGACGGCGTTGTTGCTGGGCGAAATCGCCTTGGAAGCGGGCCTTCCTCCGGGCGGGCTCAATGTGGTGCCGTGTGACAATGCGCTGGCGGAGCGGTTGGTCATGGATCCACGGTTCAAGCTGTTGAGCTTTACCGGAAGCGCCGCGGTGGGATGGATGTTGAAAGCCAAATGCGGAAAGAAAAAAGTCACCCTGGAACTTGGCGGCAATGCGGGGGTGGTGATCGAGCCGGACGCCGATCTTGATCTGGCGGCCCAGCGCTGCGCCGCCGGAGGATTCGGCTACGCCGGGCAGACCTGTATCTCGGTGCAGCGGGTGTTCGCCCACCATTCGATCGTGGAACTGTTTACGACGAAGTTGCTGATGCACGTCGCGCGATTGAAGGCCGGAGATCCGACCGACGAATCGACGACCATCGGCCCCCTGATCGACTCCGCTGCCGCCCACCGCATCGAGAGCTGGATCGGCGAGGCCGTGGCAGCAGGCGCGCGTGTGCTGCTGGGTGGAAACCGGATGGGATCGGTCGTCGAAGCGACGGTGTTATCCAATGTGAAGCCGGAGATGAAGGTGTCATGCCAGGAAGTGTTTGGCCCGGTGATCACGGTGACACCGTACCGCCAATTCAGCGATGCCATTACCCTGCTCAATCAATCGGATTACGGGCTGCAAGCCGGAGTGTTCACACAAGACGTGAACAAGATTTTTTATGCGTTCCGCCACCTGGAGGTCGGTGCTGTGCTGGCGAATGAGATTCCTACCTTTCGCGCCGATCATATGCCGTACGGCGGCGTGAAGGATTCCGGTTTGGGGCGTGAGGGGGTCAAGGCGGCGATCGAAGATATGACGGAGCCCAGGTTGCTGGTCTTCAATGTGAAAGAGCCGGCCGGTCTTCCCTGAAAAATATTCAGCCGATGATATTGCGAAGCAGGTCCAATCTTGATACAACATCGGCCCTGTAATTGAAATAAACCCGGTGCGTGCCGTTTGTCCGGCGTGGTGCGCTGTCATCCTCACCGAAACAAACCAGAACGCCGGATACGCGAATCAATCAGACGAAAGGGAAGGTAGAATAAATGGTACCTACGCATATGTTTTTGACGAGAGGAGTGGGGGTTCACAAGGAAAAGCTGACCTCCTTCGAGGAAGCGTTGCGCAGTGCCGGTGTGGCCTATTGCAACCTGGTTAGCGTGTCGTCCATCCTCCCGCCCCACTGTAAGGTCATTCCCAGAAAGCGCGGGGAGAAACTGTTGAAGCCTGGAGAGATTACGTTTTGTGTCATGGCCCGTTCCGAAACCAACGAACGAAATCAGCTGGTGTCAGCCTCCGTCGGTCTTGCGAAGCCCACCGACCGCGGTACGTATGGCTATCTGTCCGAGCACCATGCCCATGGTGAGACGGACGAGGAGACCGGAGAGTATACCGAAGATTTGGCCGCGCAGATGCTGGCGACGACGTTAGGCGTCGAGTTCGACCCGAATGTGGCATGGAAAGAGCGTGAACAAGTGTTCAAAATGGGTGGGAAGATCGTCAAGACCCAGAATGTCACGCAGTCGGCCATCGGCAAGGCGGGCAAGTGGACCACCGTGGTTGCGTTCGCGGTGTTCATTCCAGGAGAGAATGTTCCTAAGCGCTCCCGCCGCTAGCGGGCGTCTGTTCCGCTTCCACGAGTGTGAGGAAACGGGGCTCGTGATGAACGGATACCGCAGGCTATGACGCTTCCAACCGGCTGGGAAGGACCGGAGCATAACTTCCTCGGAATCGACGAGCCCTGGTGCCATCCGGACCGGGCCGGCGTCTATGTCTTGCCGGCACCCTACGAACACACCTCCAGCTACATTCTCGGGTCAGATCGCGGCCCCTCCGCCATTCTCGAGGCTTCGGGCCAGGTGGAGTTTTATGATGAGCAGCTCAGATGCGAACCCTACCGGGAATGGGGAGGGATCGCCACGGCGTCGTCCTTGGATCTCCGGGGACAAGTCGATCGCGCGGCCGTTGACGCGATCGAACGATTCGTCTCGCCGCATGTCGGGACCGGACGGTTTCTCGTGACGTTGACAGGGGAACACACCGGGGCGTTGGGAGCGATTCGTGCGCATGCCACGCGCTATCCGAAGATGTGTGTGGTGCAGATCGACGCGCATGGCGATTTGCGCGACGCGTACCAAGGGAACCCATTCAGCCATGCCAGCGTGATGGCGCGGGTGGTGGAGGACGGGCATGCACTGGTGCAGGTGGGTATTCGATCGATCAGTGAGGAGGAAATCGCGCGGATCGAGAAAACGGATCGGATCACAACCTTCTTTGCCGCGAACATCCTGGATCCCTCCGGCCCCTACGAAGGGAAAGCGTCAAAGTGGATTCCCGATGTGGTCGCCGCTTGTGGGGGCCCGGTCTATCTGACCTTCGACTGCGATGGATTGGACGCCTCGATTATTCCTGCCCTGGGAACTCCGGAGCCGGGAGGGCTGGGCTGGTACGATACACTCAACCTCATCACGGCCCTGGCCAATGGTCCCGGCATCGTAGGGATGGATATAAGCGAAATCGCTCCCATTGAAGGGTTCGCCGCGCCGCAATTTTCTATCGCCCGGTTGATCTATCGCATGCTCGGCCGCATCAAGGCCGGTCGCCGCGTTCACTGAGCCGGATACTGAAACAGGCCGTCCGCTTCGTTCTCGCTTTGCTGACAAGAGTGTGAAGCGTATCTCGTGAAGCGTCGTTCGCTTGCGAGATGTGAACAGCAAGGTACAAGGGGGCGGCCTTGCCGACGGCCTGTTTGCGTATCCGGCGATGAGACTGATCTCCTGTGACCACTGCAATCCGCATCAACAAATTTTTCACAGAACAGGGCCTGTGTTCCCGGCGCGAGGCGGATCGGCTGGTTGAATCGGGCGTCGTCACCGTCAATGGGCAGGTTGCCAAACTGGGTGACCGGGTAAGTCCTGCGGATGTCATCGCTCGCGATGGACAAGTGATTCCCTGGGGCACATCGCCCATCTACATCAAATATCACAAGCCGGTCGGGGTCACGACGACCAGCGAGCCGCAGGTCGAGCGAAACATCATTGCGGAAATCGGGCATCCGGAAAGGATATTCCCGATCGGGCGGTTGGACAAGGATTCCTCCGGCCTGATTCTGTTGACGAACGACGGCAATATCGTCAATGAAATCCTTCGCGTGGAATTCGGGCACGAGCGGGAGTATATCGTCGAGGTTGACCGGCCGTTCGATCAGGCCTTTCTGGACCGGATGTCTCAAGGAGTGGTGATCCTCGGCAGCAAGACGAATCCCTGCCAAACGACCCGGATCGCCCGCCATCGGTTTCGCATCGTCCTTACCGAGGGGCGCAACCGGCAGATCAGGCGCATGTGTCAGGCGCTGGGTTACCGGGTGATCACTCTCCACCGGGTCAGGATTATGCACATTGGAGTAAAAGGCCTGGGCGTCGGGGTATGGAAAGAACTGACGAAAGGGGAACGGGAAGCACTCCTTGAAGCGGTGGGCCGCTCGAGCAGCCGCTAGAGGGTTCGCGGCATCAATGACATCATAGCCCAGCTTCCGGCCTATCGTTAATTGAGCAGATCCCGTCTGGCCGCTTGCACGATGGCGAGGACTGCCGGGTGTGTGAGTCGTCGTTGCACGGTGATGGCGTAGAAGTGCTGTTTGAGAGAGTCCAGTTGTCCGACCACCTGCACCCGATATTGGCGGCAGATTTCCTTTTCGATCGCAGTGGCACCCGGAAAAATCCCGTATCCATCCTGTCCGAACGCTTTAAGCGTCATGCCGTCATCGAACTCGCCGACGATGTTGAGAGACAGTTCGCGATGGGCCAGCCACGGGTCCAGCAGTTGTCGGAGCATCGCGTCGGATGTCGGAAGAAGTACCGGCGCATCCTGTAAGGATTGCGGAAAACCACGACGATATTGTGCCGCCAGCTTCGCCGTCGCGAACATGGTCACCCCCGACTCACCCAAGAGGTGACTGTAGATTTGAGCTTTGCTGTTCGGCGGGGCCGGGGTGTCGGCGATGATCAGATCCAACTCGTGAATGGCCAGATCAGCCAGCAAGAATGGCAGCTTGTCCTCCCGGCAACTCAAGCGCGTCGGCTGATCCAGCTTCAGGGCCGATTTGAGGAAATGAGTGGCCAGCGGTTTCGCCACGACGTCCACAATGCCGACGGCCAATCGAGAGTGGTGCCCATTTGCTCCGCGCCCCTTCACGGCGTTCATCAACTCTTGTCCGGTCGAGAAGATGTCTTCCGCGTATCTGAATACGACGTGACCCATCTCTGTCAACACGAGGCGGCGCCCGGCGCGGATGAACAATTGTTCTCCCAGCGTCTGCTCCAGCAGCCGTATCTGCCCGCTGATCGTCGGCTGAGCCAGGCGGAATTCTTCGCAGGCTTTGGTCACGCTGCCGTGCTTTGCGACGGACCAAAAATATAGCAGATGGTGGTAGTTCAACCATTCCATGGAGATATGCCCCGAAGGCGTGATACGCGTTACCCGGGGCACTATACATCGGCTTTCACAATACTTCAAATCCGTTTTATCTATTTTATAAATTGACTGTGGGATTGCTAGTCTCCGCGCCGTCAGCCTCACACATACGAATGTAATGGAAGGAGCGTCCTTGTGATCGCCCTCTTGCTGGTCGTGCTCATCTTGGTGCTGCCGATGACCACACTGGCGGAACCGGTAAGCGACGCAGGGACCGTCCAGGCTCAGTCGGCTCGCACCGAACCGCTCACCATCGGTGAAGTCCTTGCCCGCATCGAGTTGAGGCACCCGCTGCTTCAGGCGACGGGAGCCGAGCGAACGAGGGCTCGAGCGAAGATTTTGAAGGCGCTCGGGGCCTGGGAACCGACGCTCAAGAGCAATACGCGCTTCCAACGTTTTCAGACGTGGAATCTCACGACCTCTCCCACAATTTTCGACACACATAACGCGGGCTATAACGACACCAAGCTGGCGGTCGGGCATCCCTGGGGGTTCAGCGTCGAGGCCGGCATGCGCAACGGCTTCGGAGATAACGGCAACCAAAGTACGATTGCTATCATCTCTGATATGAACGGCTTCTATGCTCAACAGCAAGCCATCCTCGCCGGGTCGTTCAATCTGATACGAGGCCTGATCATCAACGAGGAGAACGCCGAGTTTCAACAGGCTGAACTCGCGGGGCCGCAGGCGGAGATCAAGGTGGCTCAGAAACGGCAGGACCTCTATCTCGCCGGGGCCATTCAATATTGGGATTGGCAGGTGGCGGTCAAGCAGGCCGAGGTGGTGAAGCAAGCGCTGGGGGTCGCCGAAGCCCGATTCACTCAGATCGAGGGCCAGGGCAAGGCCGGAAAGATTGCGCTCCTCGATGTGGTCGAAATGGGTCAGGAAGTCCAGCGCCGCCGGGAGGCCGCCATCGCCGCGCAACGGAAGGTGGAGTATGAGCAGTACAAGCTGTCCCTCTTTCTCTGGGAGAACGGCGAGCCGGTGACGCCGAGGCCTGAGTGGGCGCCGGAGTTCACGGGCGAGACGCCGCTCCCGACCGAGGAGGACGTTGCCGCGGCCAAGCTGTCGGCCAGGGAAGATCGGCCGGAAGTGCGGGACCTCTACATCGAAGCCAAGATGAACAATATCGATCTTAGCCTCGGCAAGAACAAGCTGCTCCCGAAGTTGAATCTTGAGGGGGGGCCGACCGAGGGCGTCACCGACTGGATTGTGGGGATCGGGTATCGCACCGGGGTTCACTTCGAGATGCCGCTGTTCCAGAGGGAAGGGCGTGGGAAGGTGATGGCCGCAGAAGTGGGCCAGGCACAATTGGCCTTGAAACAGCAATACTACGAACGGCAAGTCAGCTTCGATGTGGATAACTGGCTCTCGGCGATCGTGCGAGCCAGGGACCGGGTGAAGGCTGCCTCGGAATCGTACCGGTTGGCCAAGGTCCTGGAGGACGGCGAGCGTAAACGGTTTGAAATGGGGGCCACCAACATCCTGTTTGTCAATATACGCGAGCGCAACGCCGTCGAGGCAGCCTACCAGCTGTATCGTGCCCAGTACGATTATGTGCTGGCGCGCGGCGGTCTCCTCTGGGCCAGAGGCGCTTTGTCAAAGCCGGTGGCGGACACCGTCTTGGCCAAGTATGGGGATCCTTTGACGGCAGCGGGGATCAACGGCTACAAGCAACCAGGCCGGGAGTAATCCGGCACAAGGAGCATCCTTCGATGGCCGCTCTCTTATTCGTGATTCTGATCTTGCTTCCCGTGACGACACTGGCGGAACCGGCGCAGGATTCAAGTACGTTGAACTTGCAGTCCGCTCGCACCGAGCCCCTGACCATCGGTGAAGTCCTCGCCCGTATTGAGTTGACGCATCCGCTGCTTCGAGCCACCGGGGTGGAACGGACGCAGGCCCGGGCGAAGATTCTGAAGGCGCTCGGGGCCTGGGAACCGACGCTCAGGAATATTACGGAGGCCGCTCGTTATCAGACGTGGAATTTCCTGTCCTACATTCGGGAGAATACGGGGGGATATAACGACACCAAGCTCGAGGTCGGGCACCCCTGGGGCTTCCGGGTTCATGGCGGGATCCGCAACGGCTTCGGGGATATCTCCACGCAGCACCTCCATGCTCAGATCCCTGATGTTCTGCTCTTCTATCCTCAGCAGCAAATGATCTTCGGCGGCTCGGCTCGCCTGCTGCGAGGCCTCATCGTCAACGAGGAGAACGCCGAATTTCAAAAGGCCGAACTCGCGGGACCACAAGCGGAAATCACCATCGCCCAAAAACGACAGGATCTCTATCTCGCCGGGGCCATTCAATACTGGGATTGGCAGGTGGCGGTGAAACAGGCCGAGGTCCGGAAACAGAACCTGGCGGTCGCCGAAGCCCGACTCACCCAGGTCGAGGGCCAGGGCAAGGCCGGAAAGATTGCGCTCCTGGATGTGGTCGAAATGGGTCAGGAAGTCCAGCGCCGCCGGGAGGCCGCCATCGCCGCGCAACGGAATGTGGAGTATGAGCAGTACAAGCTGGCGCTCTTTCTCTGGGAGGGCGGCCAGCCGGTGACGCCACGACCGGAGTGGGCGCCGGAGTTCACGGGCGAGACGCCGCTCCCGACCGAGGAGGACATTGCCGCGGCCAAGGTGTCGGCAAAGGAAGATCGGCCGGAAGTGCGGGATCTCTATATTAAGGCCAAGATGAACAATATTGATCTCAAGCTGGCCAAGAACTACCTGCTGCCGAAGTTGGATTTTAAGGGGGGACGAATGGACGCCCCTGCGGACTGGCTCATGGGAGTCGGCTATGGTTACCAGGGGGACTTTGCGATGCCCCTGCTCCAGCGGGAAGGGCGCGGGAAGGTCATGTATGCGGAAGCGGACCAGCAGCAATTTGTCTTGCAACAGCTGTATACCGAGCAACAAGTCGGCGTAGACGTGGATAACTGGTTCTCGGCGATCGTGCGCGCCAGAGACCGGGTGAAGGCGGCGACGGAAGCTTACCGGTTGGCCAAGACGTTAGAGGAAGGCGAACGGACCCGCTTCAATTTGGGAGCCACCAGCATTTTATTCGTAAACCTGCGAGAGCAGAACGCCGTTGAGGCGGCGTATGAGCTCTATCGTGCCCAGTATGATTATGTGTTGGCGCGCGGAGGTCTCCTCTGGGCCAGGGGCGCTTTGTCGAAGCCGGTGGCGGACAACGTCTTGGCCAAATACGGGAATCCTCTGACGGCGGCCGGCATGAACGGCCACAAACAACCGGGACGCGATTAATTCAGCGACAAGGGGGCATTCTTTCGTGATCACTTTGTTGGTGGCCTTGTTAGTCTGGTTACCGGTGACTGTCTTTGCGCAAACTCCAACGGTCATGGCGCCGCCGAGTCCGACTTCTGCCAGGACCGCCCCCTTGACCATTGAAGAGGTGTTGGCCAAAATTGAGTTGACCCATCCGCTGCTCCGGGCAACCGGACTGGAGCGGGCGCAGGCTCGGGCGAAAGTCCTGAAAGCGTTGGCTGCGTGGGAACCGAAGCTTCTGAACGACCTCGAGTACGACCGGTATCAGACATATAATCTGACGAACGTGGTTGGCACCAATACCCTGGGTGCCGGCTATAGCGATACCAAGCTCAAGGTTGCGCACCCCTGGGGGTGGGAGATCTTCGCCGGCCTCCGTAACGGCTTTGGGGATAGATCTTCTATAGGTGGCTTCGACGGCGTCAGGGCCCAACGTGTTGGGAGTCCTGCGGTGGCGATCCCTCAAGACCTGCAAGGGTTCTGGCCGCAGCAAATGATCATCGTCGGCGGAGCGTTTAATGTCTTGCGGGGGTTCATGATGAACCCTGAGTTTGCGGAGTTACAACAGGCTGAAATCTCGAAGCCGCAAGCTGAAGTAAAGGTGGCCCAGAAACGGCAGGATCTGTTCCTGGCCGGGGCCGTTCAATACTGGGACTGGCAGGTGGCCGTCAAGCAGGCGGAAGTACAGAGGCAGACCTTGGCGGTCGCGGAAGACCGATTTACCCAGGTAGACGGCCGGGCAAAAGCAGGAGCCGTCGCCCTGCTCGATGCCGTTGAGGCCGCGCAAGAAGTTCAGCGCCGCCGTGAGGCTGCCATCGCCGCGCAACGGAAGGTGGAATACGAACAGTACAAGCTATCCCTTTTTCTCTGGGAAAACGGCGAGCCTGTGACTCCGCTGCCGGAATGGGCGCCGGAATTCACGGGAGAGACGCCATTGCCGACCGAGCAGGAGATTGCGGCAGCCAAAGAGGCGGCAATGGAAGACCGGCCGGAAGTGCGGGAACTGGCGATCGAGATTCAGATGAACGCCATCCAGCTCAAGCTGGCGAAAAATAATCTGCTTCCAAAGCTCACGGTTTCAGGTGGGCCGGTGACGGGCGGTATCTATTATTTTGGAGGGTTCGCCTACCATTGGGGGGCCCTCTTCAGCATGCCGCTGTTCAATCGAGCGGCCCGTGGAGAAGTGACCTATGCGGAAGCTCAGCAAGAACGGCTGCATTACCAATTATTGCACGCAGAGCAAAGTGTCACTCTTGACGTCGACAACTGGGTGTCCGCAATCGTGCGGGCCAGAGATCGCGTGAGGGCCGCCACGGAATCCTATCGATTGGCCAAGGCGCTGGAAGCCGGCGAACGCACCCGCTTCACGATGGGGGCGACCAACTTGTTGTTCGTCAACACGCGCGAGCGCAATGCTGTTGAAGCGGCCTATGATCTGTATCGTGCCCAGTACGATTATGTATTGGCGCGAGGAGGGTACCTTTGGGCAAAAGGGGCCCTGTCGAAGCCTGTCGCGGAGACAGTTCTTGCGAAGTACGGAGACCCGTCCGTCTCGGCCGGAACGTCCGGCCAGCAGACGGGGGGACGTGATTAAGCGTTTGTAAGTAAGGTAGGGGGCACTAACCCATAGTAGGCCTACACCTACCTTTGTAGAATTGAGAAGGCTATCTTGCCCCTGGTAGTTAAAGGTGAGATGGACGATTTTCGACGGATGGAAGCAAGCAAGATGGTAGCAACGGGCCGATAGCTTTTTTATCCTGGAGGGGGAGGTGGTATGAGAGAGCAACACAAGTCGCAACAGCCGAACCTGTTACAAGCGCTATTGAGCCAGCTCGCTTTGGCCGCACGCCTTGAGCGCAAGGTTCTGACCCTGATGGTCTCCTACGCTCTTGCAATCGCATTCTTTTCTCTTATCATTCCACTGACCGTCCAGGAGTTGGTGAGCACGTTCTCCTATGCGGTCCAGCCGGTCATGGTGTGGACATTGACCGGCATCATGATGACGGTGTTGTTGTTTGTCGGCATCTTCAAGGCGTTCCATTTCTATGCCGTGGAAATGCTGCAGCGCCGCCTCTTTGCGAGGGTGGCGATCTCAATGGTGCAGCGGATGCCTCAGTTCCGCTTTCAAGGGTATAAACCGCAAATGGCGAACTATTTTACAGAGACGATCTACATGCAGCGCGCACTCTCCGCAGTGCTCCTTGATATGCTGAACGTGCTCGTCGGCGGAACCGTCGGCATGGCCCTGTTGGTCATCTACCACCCCTATTTCCTCGTGTATGACTTGATGCTGATGGTCGGCTTCGTATTCACGTTTTTTGTCATGTCTCGTGGGGCTGTGCGGACGCATCTTGATATGTCCCACGCCAAGTATAACGTCTTGAATTGGATTCAGGAGGTCTCGCAGAACCTGCTGCATCTCAAGTCTACTGATAGCCAGCCCTGGCTCATGCAGAAGACCGACGACCTCGTCAATGCGTATACGGAGACCCGCAAGGCGCGTTTTGCCGTGCTCCTGCGGCAATTCCTGTCGGCGGTGGGAGGGATGGCGATTGCGCAGGGCGGTGCGCTGGCAACGGCCGGCTGGCTCCTCTCCGACGGGCAATTAACCCTCGGCCAGTTGGTTGCGGTGGAAGTCGTCGTGGGCGCGCTCGTCCTCAATTTCGAGGCGCTCATCAAGAGCATGGCGCATGTCTATTACTTCTTCACGGGCGTAACGGAACTGAACGCCTTCTTCTCGACTGCGGAGGATGAAGCCACAAAGGGGACTGCAGTACCCCTGCCTGCTCCCTCAGTTCATGGTCTCATGGTCACTTGCAAAGGAGTCAGTCTCGTTCATAACGGAGCGCAGATATTTGAGAATTTCAACCTGGAAGTCGCGCCCGGCGAGAAGGTCGGTATTTATGCCAGGACCCCCGCGGCGAAAATGGCTCTGTCCAGAGTGCTGGCCGGGCTTGAAGCGCCGAGCAGCGGTGTCATTCAGTACAATGGTGTGGATATCCGCTACGTCGATCCCAGTGCCATCAACAGATGCCGCAGCCTCGTGATCGATTCACAGCATACTCTGCTGGAAGGGACTATCGAGGATAACATCGTACTGGGACGCCCCTATGTCTCCTATGATAGTCTGGCCTGGGCGCTCCGTTTCACGGAGCTTGAAGAAGTCATCGAAGCTCTCCCGCGTGGTATCAAGTCCGATGTCGGTGCGCTTGGAGACGTTCTTGCTCCGACCCATATCGTGCAAATATTGCTGGCCCGCGCGATCCTCGGGCGTCCGCAACTCCTGATTTTCGATGGATTGATTCACAGCATGGATCCAGCCCTGCGGGAGACGATCTTGCGCCGGCTGTGCTCCAAGCAAGAGCCATGGTCGGCCATTTTCATTTCAACCGATCCGAACTTGACGGAGCATACAGACCGTCGTGTGATGTTGCATCACGTTCATGCGTAAGTGACGCAAGGAAACGATCGATGATGATCAACGAAAATGGTGAATCCGTACAAGGGAATCAACAAGGTACAGTAACACCTAGCGTAGGAAAAATGGAGGCTCCATGGCTGGCCTAAATCGCAATCCGGGAGAGAATGCCCTGACGCTTGCTCACCAAGGGGCAGGCTTACAGGCTGTATCGATCGAAAACGTAAGTGCCACAACGAAAATGTCCTCGTGGGAGGCCGTCAAGATTCCCAATCGGTTACTCTCAATGGGTCGTGTGACTCTGACTCTTCTGATCCTCTTTCTCTTGATCATTGAATTTGTGCCGTGGACCCAGACTGTGACAGCCACGGGTCGACTCTCCGCCTATACGCCCTATGAGCGACCGCAAGAGATGGAAGCCCGGATCACCGGCCGCCTCAAGGAGTGGCATGTGATGGAAGGTGTCAAAGTCAAGAAGGGCGATCTGATTCTCGAACTCGAGGATTACGATCCGAACTTTATTGCTCCTGAACTTCTCGCCCTGTTCGAACAGCGCAAAGTCGCGCTGCAACAGACTCGCCAGGCAGCCCTGGCCAGGGCCGACCAACTCAATAAGCGCATCGGACAGATGCAGAAACTCGTGCTGGCCGCAGTGCCGTCGGCGGATGCCCGCGTCACCGAGGCCGACAACAGAGTGCGCGAAGCCCAGCAAAAGGTTGAGGCTGCCAAGATCGATGTCACCACCGCGCAACTCAATGTGGACCGGCATCGGCAGCTGATTAAGGATGGGTTCGTCTCGCAACGCGAACTGGAGTTGACGATTCAAACTGAAATCGGCACCAAAGCCATGCTGCAGGCGGCGCAGGCCAATCTGCAAGCAGCCGAGCAGGCCCGCGCATCACTGAGTTTCGGCCGGGATCAAATCACCGCAGATGTGCAGCAGAAGCTCATTGATGCGACCGCAGCCCGTGACAACGCGATTGCCGAAGCCGCCAGGGCGACGGATCAATTGGCGGACATCTCAGTGAAGCAGGAAAGCGCACAACAGCGCATTCAATTTGCGCGCGTTGAGGCCCCAATCGATGGCACAGTGGTCAAGATGGCGCGGGTTGGTATCGGAGAGACGGTGAAACAGGGTGAAACTCTGGTGACTATTTCTCCGTCCGCTCAAGATAAGGCGATTGAAATGGTGGCAGAGGGACTGGACTCTCCGTTGTTGACCCCCGGACGGAAGGTCAGACTCGTATTTTTCGGAATTCCAGCGATCCCGCTTCCGGCCTGGCCTGAATTGATGGCCGGCACTCGCGGAGGCATTATCAAGGTGGTCGATCAGATCGACGACGGCAAGGGGAATTACCGGTTCTGGGTTGTTCCCGATCCGGAAGATGGTCAACCATGGCCGGAACAGGCTCAAGTGCGGCAGGGAACCAGGGTGCTGGGGTGGGTTATCTTAAATCGTGTCCCGCTTTGGTATGAACTGTGGCGGCGATTCAATTTCTTCCCGCCTGATTATAAGGAACAGTCCCCAAGCCTGTTTGACATGCTCATGCCCAAGTCAACCGGGAGAGTCGCGAAGTAGTTCCAGAGTCAGGGGTGTTCCCCAGCAATGGGGGACACCCCTGAAGTGGACGAGGTGGGCCCACACTCATCTGTCAGCTCACCCAATCTCTCCTCAGATTCTCCACACCCGAATCAACCTCTCTGCTGCTAGCTTGTCTCAGTACTAGTTCAAAAGCCCATAGGTTTGAGCGAAGGATGCCGGCCGCAATTCTCAGGGGATGTTGCCTGACAACGGCGTCATAGGTTTGTGTCCAGTCGCCATGGGATAGGTGGATTCTCCACGGCTCAAACCAGGGAGCCATAGAAAGGCCATGGCAGGACTCCTGGTTCGCTCCAACTCTCCTGGCTGCTCTTACCTGCTTGACCGTGCCGTACAGAGCCGTTAAGGTGGGTGTACTGATACGTCTTCAAGGAAGAAAGTTTTGTACGGAAGAAGGAGCTGTGGCTCATGAGCGGGATCGGGCGAGCGGCAAAGAAGACCCAGAAGAAACGTCATCGTACGGTTCACAATGGTAAGGCAATTGTGGGAGTCCTGGGAGGTAGCAAGTCAGATTTCCCCATTTTGGAGAAGGCCGGATCCATTCTGGCCGAGCTACAGATCCCCTACGAATTATTGGTCGTCTCTGCGCATCGTACCCCGGACCGACTTTTTGAGTACGCCTCAACCGCGCCGGGTCGCGGAATCGAAGTTATTATCGCCGGCGCCGGCGGAGCGGCGCATCTCCCGGGCATGTTAGCGGCCAAGACCCATCTCCCGGTGATCGGAGTGCCTATTCCAACGGAAAATCTGCGAGGTCTCGATTCCCTCTTGTCGATCGTCCAGATGCCCAAGGGGGTTCCAGTGGCGACCGTGGCGATCGGCGGAGGAGAGAATGCCGGACTGCTGGCGGCGCAGATTTTAGGCGGATGCTATCCGGAGATTGCAGAACGCGTGAAAAGTTTTCGTACTGCCCAAACGGAGAGCGTGTTGAATTCTGCCGAGGCCAAGGGAACCAGTTTGGCTAATCTCGGAGCCGATGGGGTGAGCCGACAGTCGTGACCGACGTGACGGTCGAACCTGGATCAATTCTCGGCGTCCTGGGGGGAGGCCAGCTGGGGGCGATGTTCGCCGCTGCAGCGCGCCGTCTTGGCTATCGCATTGCCGTATGGGATCAGGACCCTGATGCCCCTGCGCATCGCCAATCAGACCATTCGTTTACCGCGGCCTTCTCGGATCTCCCCACACGCAAGCACTTTTCAAGCCTTGTTCAGGCTGTCACATATGAATGGGAGAATGTGCCAAGCGATCTGTGCGAGTGGCTCGAAGAGCGTCATCGGGTTCGGCCTTCCAGCGCTGTACTCAGGATCATTCAAGATCGCGTCGACCAAAAACAGTGTCTGCAATCAAACCATCTTCCCGTCGTCCCTTTTGTCGCCATAGGGGCGCCGGATCAATTGATGGACGCCGTCAAGCGCATCGGTATCCCGTCTCTCTGTAAGACTGCGACGTCCGGTTACGACGGAAAAGGTCAATGGCCGATCCGACAGAATTCGGATGTTGACGAAGTCGCCCGGACGTTGCGGACACTTGAACGGTCTGCGTCCAGATGGATTCTTGAGCAGTTGGTAGCGTTCGAGCGGGAGCTTTCCGTGCTCGTGGTGCGTGGGGCCAACGGCGAGTGCCGGACCTATCCAGTGGTAGAAAACCGTCATGCGCGTGGCATCTTACGCATGACGCTGGCCCCGGCCCCGGTTTCTGTCCAGGTTACGGCACGAGCGTCTGATCTTGCCCGCCAAGCTGTGGACGTACTGAAAGGCGTCGGAGTATTCTGCGTCGAATTGTTTCACACTCCGGACGATCGCCTCCTTATCAATGAAATTGCGCCGCGCCCTCACAATTCAGGCCACTACACGCTGGACGCCTGCACGGTTTCGCAATTTGAACAACAGGTGCGCGCGGTCTGTGGCGCTCCGCTGGGCGAGGTGAGACAGTGGAGTCCGGCGGCAATGGTCAACCTCATCGGTGCAGAAATGCAGGCCGTGACCTCCGGCCAGGCCTTCAAGGATCTGCTTTCTCTGCCGGGAGCCGTGCTCCATCTCTACGGAAAGACAGTCGTCCGTGCAGGGAGAAAGATGGGGCATGTCACATTTTTGGGTGAAACCCGCGAGGCGGCGGCGGAACCGGCTCACCGGCTCCTGGCGCGTCTCGCTGCACTCTCAGCGGTCCCACCGGCGTGAACGGCCCGGTGAGAAGAACGGCACGTCCGGGCGTTTGAACAGGCCGATCAAGGCCATGCCTGCGACGAATCCGCCGATGTGCGCGAAGAAGGCCACGCCGCCACCCTGGGCGCCGATACTCATCCCGCCGCTGACGAGCTGCGTCACGAACCACATGCCCAACACCACGCCGGCTGGGACGCGAGTCATTCCTAGGGCGGGCAGTAGCACCAGCACGTGGGCGCGCGGAAACAACAGAAGATAGGCGCCGAGGACTGCGGAGATGGCGCCGCTGGCTCCCACCATGGGGATCTGCGACGAAGGATCGGTCATCGCGTGGGTGAGCGCAGCCAGGACCCCACACAGGATGTAGAAGACGATGTATTTTACGTGCCCCATGGCGTCTTCGATGTTATTGCCGAAAATCCAGAGATAGAGCATGTTGCCCAGCAGATGCATCCAGCCGCCGTGGAGAAACATGCTGGTGAGGAGTGTGAGAGAAGCAGGAATGGCAACGGCGGTGTCTTCCGGGAACGCGGCATGGCCGAACACAATGGCAGGGATGGCACCATAATGAAAGACGAACGCCTGGCCTGGATTCTGGGGCAGGCTCTCCTGATAGAGAAAGACGGATACGCAGACGGCAATGAAGATGATTGTGACGAAGGGGAACCGTTCGGTGGGATTGTCGTCGTGCAGGGGGATCACGATGACGATCCTAGGGAGCTCGGCGGCGGTCGGTCACCGGGCGAGGCAATGTGGGATTGTTGGGAAGTGTCCCGTCGGCTCCGAGTGGCACAGAAAATCCCGCGGCATGAATATGGCCCCCTCCGCCAAACGATGCGGCGATGGCTCCTACGTCGGTGCCGTCCGCGCGAGAGCGCATGCTGAAATAACGACGTCCGTCGCGATCGTGCCAGATCAGGCAGAAGGGATGGTCCGGCGAAAGCCGTTCGCCGATTTGGCTGGTCAGGACGGCGCTTTGCACAGACGGAACGATTTCCCCTTGGAATTCGACTAAGACGGCTTGGGCGGAGAGTTTCCCGACTAATTCGTGCTCATAGCGAAGAATCGCGCGTCCCTCCTGCTCCAGGGTTGCCTGGGAAAATCGATCCCACAGGTTGAAATCAAAGGGGTGCGAAGCCAGAGCCGCATTGATCTCACGGCTTGCCGGCAATTCCCATGTCCACAAGTCCTTGTCCTGAACGTAGCGGAGCAGCCAAGGAGCTACCGTGCCATGAGCCCACTCCCAGCTGAGCACTGCGCCAGACTTGGCTTGATCGAAGTAGGCGTAGGGGAGATCAGCCAGCGCCTTCTCCGCCGTGATGTGGTGATCCAGAATGAGCAGTTCTTTGGTTTCAACCGCCAGCGTTTCAAGGATCGGCCGCGCATAGCTGAAGTCGGCGATCACGACGCGCTGATCCCGAAGATCCGAAGGGGGAGGGATGCCGTGTTTGACCGGGATAAAACGCGTATTGGGGAATTGTTTCCAGATCGCCCAGGCTGCCCCGAATCCATCTGAGCACTCGGCATGGTACAGAACAATGTCCGGGGGATGATGGAAGCGCCGCGAGTAGGGTGAATGATCCATATAGATAGGTCAGAGAATAACATGGCCGGTGATGCCAGCTAAAGAGGATAGTGACCGTTATGCCGGAGCGCTGAACCGGCCAGCCGCCAGGGCTCAGCGCGCGTATGGGTAGATCAGAGCCCGTTGAGGTGGTCGATCAGCTGGCGGAGTCGACCGGCGCTGCGTCGGTTGAAACTGAACACGAGCCGAGGCAGATTCCGGAGGGCCGGCTCATCGAGCTCTTCTTCCAACGGGCCGCGCAGTTCAAACGTTCCGTCGATCAGGAGATCGCGGAACTGTTCCTGAACCTGGTCGAGCTGTTCAGCGGAGATGCGATCTTTCAACCGCACGGCCAATTGCCGGCCGACAAACCGAATGGAGTGATAGCGGCGATAGAACCGGAGAATCTGGTCGACAGCCGCTTCGGCCGAGTTTGTGATTGTAAATAGGCTCAGGTCTTCTTCATTGATGAGGTTCCGCTGCAGGAGTTGTGTTGTGACGAAGGACGACCAGCCGTCCCAATAGTCGCATCCCGGCGCCTGGAGGCAGATGATCGGCTGAGGGTCGCTCTTCCCGGTCTGAGCCAGCGTCAAAATCTCAAATCCCTCATCGTGTGTTCCAAATCCTCCTGGAAACAGCACGATGGCGTTGGCCTCCTTTTGGAACATCAGTTTTCGAGTGAAAAAGTATTTGAAGGTAATCAGTTTTGGATCATCCGCGATCGTCGCATTGGGGCCCTGTTCAAATGGGAGCATAATGTTGACGCCGAAGCTGTGCTCGCGGCCGGCTCCTTCTTGGGCGGCGCGCATAATGCCGTCTGCCCCTCCGGTGATGACCATGAATCCTTCCCGCACAGCGGCTTGGGCGAAACGATAGGCCAGTTGATAGTTCGGGTCGTCCGATGGGGTTCTCGCGGAGCCGAAGACGCTGATTTTTTTCCGGTCCTGGTAGCCGCGAAACACACCGAACGCGTGGCGCAGTTCTTTGACCGCTCGGTTGAGAATTTTAAGGTCCAATAAATCAAGATGTGCGTCGTGTATTTTGAGCACGCCCGCCAAGAGCTCCTTCGTGAGGGCTGCGTGCATGTCGTCTTCGGGGCTTTCCAACAAGGTGGTGATCTGTTGAAGGAGCTCTTCTTTCGACAGGGAGGGGCGTGGTCGAGCCTGCTGGGATTTACCGGACATGTTCATGCGTGGTCCTCTCGCTGATGAATGGCGTAAGAAATTTTACCAATGGATAGGGCTCTGGTCAAAGGAGTTTCAATGAATGCACAGCGGCCTAGTCCGGATCGGACGATTTGGGCATATTCTGAAGCACCCAGGCCTTGATTCTGGCCTGATCGGTCGGGGAGAGATCGGCAAATTGGACGTCTATGTTCGATATCGAGGTGAAAGGAGATGTGCCGGTACCCCGGGTCTGATCACAACGAGACAAGACCGTTCCTCGGATGGTCAATGGACTCGTGAGATCGGGGAGAGAGAAGTTCAGGCTGACCCTGGTGTCCGGCAACAACGAGGTGGGAGATTCCACCGAGGCGCCGACATGGCTCAGTTGTACGATGATGGCGCGATGGTCAGCCCCCGGCCCGGTGCCCTCTATCGTGCTGAGAGTAGCTGGAATGTTTGTGCGAGAGCGTTTCGGCGAAAGGATTAAATCTCTCGCTGTGAGCACACCGACCGGCTGTTCCTGCTTTGTGACAATGAGGATTGGGGCGCCGGTTGCCATCATGAGGGTAGAGGCCTCATCGATCATGCGATCGTACTCAATAAACTGTACCGGCCGCGTCATGATCGTGCGTACTTCGATATCATCAGGCTCCAGCCCTTGAGCGACCACCTTCTTGACGATGTCGGCCGGCGTCATCAGTCCGAAGTGCGACTCCGTATCCTTGACGAGCAGGCAGGGCATCTGCTCTCGCTCCAAAAGCGATGCGGCTTCGGTCACGGAAATATCCCCAGGGATCTGAACTACGCCCGGTGTCATCATGCGTGCGACCAATGTGTCCCAGTGATTAAGGGTTCTTGACCGGTCCTCATCTTTAATCGGCATCGATCAGCCCGGTCCTTTCTTCGGAGAAAACCGGGCTTCCGGTCCCTGCGGTGTAGGCCAAGTATAGCAGAAGGCCTCCCCTACCCATGGTTGTGTGAAACCCTTGTCATTCAACGGTTTCACGGCATACACTAGAGACGAATTTTGGCTATCAGCAAGAGAAACCGCGTGGCGATTGTGAGTCCTGTAGGAAAAGAGTTTTCCCGTCGCCTGGAGCAGGTTCCAGCTCATGGGATGGGCCTCTCTGTCGATATCTACTCCCCGGATCTTACCAGCTTGTTGGGAGCGTTACAGCAGTGTCAAGCGACGCCTGCCTACCTTGAAATCTTTCGCGCAGCTCCGGCGGCATTGGCCGCTGTGAGGAAACAGGCTCAGAGCAGCTTGTTGGCTTATCATGGCGAAGGGCTGTGGCTGACTCAGCCGGAAACCCTCGATAATCCCTCGTTTGCACAGGAGGTGTGTGAGGTTGCCGGGCATCTCCAGACGTTGGATAGTGCCTGGCTGAACCATGAATGCGCGACGAAATACATCGCCGGCTATTCATATGGCACCTACCTCCCTCCGCTCTATACGGAATCCAGTGCGTCGGTTGTGGCCGAGAACGTGATGCTCGTTCAAGATCTTCTCGACCGGCACTGTCGACTCAAAAACGGCGCGTCTCCGTTGGTGCTGCTCGAATTGCCTCCCCTGACGTACTTTGTAGCAGGTACGCTAACCATTCCAACATTTTTCCGCCTTGTTACGCAATGGGCACCCTGCGGACTGGTTTTGGATGTCGGCCATCTGTGGACGGTGTTTCGGTATTCTGGGGCCTGGCGAACCTCAACACTTGCGCAATTTGTCGATGACTTCCTCAAGCAGTTCCCTATGGATCGCATCGTTGAAATCCATGTCGCCGGGCTTGCGGTCCATGAGTCGAGCATGGCCGGTTGTTCACAGTTGCTCGATCGCGGGGAAAGTGATGTCCTGCCCGCTTGGACCGATGCCCATGCGGCCCCTATCCCGCCGGTCCTCTTTGAGATCCTCGATCGAGTTCTGAGTCATCCTCGTCTGACAGGGTTGCGAGGCCTTGCGCTGGAAGTGGATACGAAACCGATACCGCTGATCGTCGAGGAATTCGTCCGATTCTCAGCACGGTACGGTTCAGTGCTTGCCCCAGTGAAGAAGGAGGTTGGGGACACGCAGGAGAACGGGTGTGAGCTGCTTCGGAGAGCGTCTTTGCCGGACTCAGTCAAACAGGAGCTGGCGGCAGCCTACGAGCGGTACGCTCGCGTAGCCGCAGGCCGAAGCGAGCCTGAAGGTCCTGAATGGAGTCTGCCGACGGCCTGCCTCGACGAGTTCGATACCTACCGGTCTATCTACCTTCCGTATGAGATTCTTTCCTGGGGCGGGCAGGTGGATGCCATGTTTCCACAGTCGTGCCGCAGGCTTGAAGAACGGGGCGTGCCGCTTTCCAGGTTTGTCCCGTTTTGGTTTCGACGACCACGCACGCTGTCCGGCTCGTACGATTTCTTTCTTGTGAAGATTGACCGGTTTGTGGAATTTGTTCTCGAAGAAGCACCGGATCTGGCTGCTATGGTTGAGCAGGAAGCCGATGAACTTCGGCGGGCCTATGATCATGCCAATGAACCGCCTATGCAGGCAGTAGGTGAACGAACATGAGTTTCTGGTCGGCCCTCCCTCGCCCGATCATCGGCCTCTCTCCGATGGATGGCGTCACGGATGCGAGCTTTCGCGCGATCGTTGCGCGACAGGGGAAGCCGGATGTCACGTTTACCGAGTTTACGCATGTGCACGATATCTGTCGCGGGCCGGAGGTATGTTTAGAGACGCTGGTCTACAGTGAGATCGAGCGTCCGATGGTGGCGCAGCTGTATGGGAATAACCCGGATTTGTTTTATCAAGCCGCTCACGCGGTATGTGAGTTGGGGTTCGATGGATTAGATATCAACATGGGTTGCCCGTCCAAGAGCGTGGCCTCATCAGGGTCCGGCGCCGGCCTCATCAGGACTCCCGAATTGGCCCGTGCGATTGTGCAGGCTGCCAGGCAAGGCATCACCGATTGGGCTGGCGGCCACACGCTGGAACAAGTGGGTTTCAAACCGGCTCGGGTGGCCGCATTTCGGCGTCTCAACGAGGAGCGCGGCGGCTCAAGTCCTGCCCTCCGCCGTGCCGTGCCGCTTTCGGTGAAAACCAGACTAGGCTATGAGTCGGTCACGGTCGAATCCTGGGTCGAACATCTTCTTGCGGAGCAACCGGCGGTGATCTCGCTTCATGGACGAACGCTCCGCCAGATGTATCGTGGCGAAGCAGATTGGTCGGCCATTGCGCGCGCGGCGGCGCTGATAAAGGAAACCGGGACGCTGGTGTTCGGGAATGGCGACATCAAGAGTCTTGAAGAAGCTGTGGGGCGTGTTCGAGAAACCGGCGTGGACGGCGTGTTGGTGGGGCGGGCCGTGCTTGGAGCACCCTGGTTCTTCCGGGAGAAGGAACAGGCCCGCGCATTTGCCCGTGAGACGGATTGTGTGAACATCGAATCATCGGCCGGTCATGCGATCCCAATCGAGCAACGCTTCACCGTCCTGCTGGATCACGCCCGCCAATTTCAGGCGCTCTGTGGGCAAGGCCGGTTTCACCGCATGCGCAAGCATTTAGGCTGGTATTGTAAAGCCTTTCCGCATGCAGCCGCGCTTCGTGCGCGGATGGTTCGAGTGGCTTCCGTCAGTGACCTCGAAGCGGTCCTCGACGAGTATCGGGCTCATCGTATCTTGGATTCGGACGGGAATGAATCGATCGATGAAGCCAGTCTGCCGGCGTCGCGATGCGGCTAGTCCTGGCATCTACATCCCCCCGGCGCAGGGAACTACTTTCATTATTAGGGCTCTCGTTTGAGGTCTGCCCTCCCACATTTATTGAGCAACCGATTCCAGGCCTCTCGCCACTTGAACAGGTAGCACGGTTCGCTCTGGAAAAAGCGCGATCGGTGGCCTGCACCTGTCCGGAAGATCTGGTGCTCGGCAGCGACGCCGTGATTGAGTCGAATGGCCGTCTCCTGGGCAAGCCGCGCGATCTGAAGGAGGCGCGAGCCATGCTGACGAGCCTGGCAGGCAGGTCACATTGTGTCCACACCGCGGTGGCCTTATGCGGTCAAGTACGGGGGATCGACGTCGTCGAAGTCGCGACGGCCATGGTGTACGTGAAGCCGGATACCGGTGGTGCCGTTGAGCGGTATCTCGCGACCGGTGAATCGCTGGGAAAAGCGGGGGCCTACTCGATTCAGGGCCAGGGTGCTGACTTGATCGAGAAGATCAACGGCGATTATACGGCTGTGGTGGGGTTGCCTTTACAGGTATCGGCCAGGTTACTGCATGCTGCCGGTTACCCTGTCGTGGTGGATCTCGAAGAACTGTATCGGCGGAAGCCCTATCCAAACTGGAGCCGGTTCACGCCCTGATTGAATCAGGGCGGCCGGTTCTCCTACAATGCATGGAATTTCTCACTTCCCGACAGGTTCGGCGAATGTCAGTCATGATAAAGGGTGACATGAATATCTACAGACATAAAAGAGTTTGGGGTCTGGCCGGTTTCTTGGGAGTCTGTCTGCTCGGGTTCGGAACGGCTTGGGCCATCGATGTCAAACTGTCCGCAGAAGATGCCCAGAAAGCACTTGAGGCCGGACGAATCCCCATGGAAAAGGCCAACCTGCCCGAGGATGTGAAGAGGGTATTGCAGCAGGCGTCACTGGCTGCCCGCGTGGGGGCCGATCCGGAGAAAGAACCTTGCGGCGCGAGCGCGATTTTGCGCACTAAGCGCTATCGGTTGGAAGCCTTTGGTCGGCAGGAGGCGGTGGAATCCAAGAAACGAAAGATCGACGTGCGCATGCCCGAAGAGTTCATCAAGAAAGTCATGGACATGCCCAATATGGAAATCGAGGTTCAGCTGTGCGGCGATGACGAGTATTTTGCCGAAGGGGCCGTCATTGAGCTGCATCAGGGATCGAAGCGGATCAAGCCCATCGACATCGGCAAGGCCGAACGGGGACGAAAAAACGAAGGCCAGGGCCCGGCCTTCCGCTCCCGCTTCACCGCGCTCTTTGCGTATGAGCAGTTCGATTCGAATGCCAAGTCAGTCTTTGTTGTGAATCTTCAAGACGGGCAGGAGGCCAGAATCCCTGCCGACTTCTCCAAGGTGCGGTAATCCCTCCGCCTGGTTTTATCAATCGGCTTACGCCCTGCCGGGATTACGCTCACGCGGTCGGCTCATTGAGTCGAATCGTATAGAGATAGTGGTATAAGCCCCTGCGTGCCATTAGCTGGTCGTGCGTGCCGTCTTCCACCAGCCGGCCCTTGTCCAAAACCAGAATGCGGTCGGCGCGCTGAATGGTCGAGAGCCGGTGGGCCACGACGAAGGTCGTCCGTCCTTTCATCAATCGCTCCAGCGCTTCCTGCACCAGCCGCTCCGATTCGGTGTCGAGGGACGACGTGGCTTCGTCCAATAACAGGATGCGCGGGTTTTTGAGAATCGCCCGCGCGATCGCGATGCGTTGACGCTGCCCGCCGGAAAGATTGACGCCTTTTTCACCGACGACGGTCTCATAGCCATCGGGACAGTTCATGATGAAATCATGCGCATGCGCGGCTTGACTGGCCTCCCGCACCGCCGCGTCATCCGCGTCCGGGTTTCCGTAACGGATATTGTCGAGGATTGTTCCGCCGAACAAAATCGTTTCTTGCGGGACGAGTGCCAGCTGTCGATACCAGCTCTCGACATTCGCCTGGCGCACATCGTGCCCGTCAACCGTGATGCGTCCGTCGGTCGGATCGTAGAACCGGTGGAGCAGATTAATAACAGTGGTCTTGCCGGCGCCGGTCGGCCCGACAAAGGCGATGATCTCGCCGGGTTTGGCCTCGAACGACAGATGTGAGAGCACAGGGGTGCGAGCGTCGTAGGCAAAGGCGACATTTTCGAAGCGCACGTGGCCGGCGACTGCGGAAAGAACTTTTGCGTCGGGCTGATCGTGAATGTCCGGGCGGATATCCAGAATTTCAAATACCCGTTGCATCGCGCCTTGCGCTTCTTTCACTTGCGCAAATACACGGGCTGCTGAGCTGAAGGGGCCGATCAGGATGCCGGCGAACAAGACAAAGGCGAACAAGTCGCCGGGGGTGACTGTGCCCTCGATGACTTGGCGGCCTCCGTACCACATGACGGCGGCTGC
>MSXM01000075.1:0-15780 GCA_002083565.1 Nitrospira sp. ST-bin4
TGCTGAGGGCGGCCAGGAGATAGTCCTTCAATTCATTACTGTATGGCTGGATGGCCAGGGCCCGCTGCATACACAGCAGCCAGGCATCGCGTTCTTCGTATCCGATCGGGAACCGCTTATGCGCGCCGGGAATGCTGATCGGGCCATAGTGCTGCTGAAACAGTCTCGGCCCACCGAGCCAGCCGCAGAGGAAGTACGTCAGCTTCCTCCGCGACTCGGCAAGATCCGGCGGGTGCATCTCTCGGATGACCTTCGCTTCCGGCAACGTATCCATGTTGACGTAAAACGCCTCCACCAACTTCGTGATGCCCTCGATCCTGCCTGCCGCTTCGTAGGGGGTGGTGCTGGCGCTGTCTTCCTGCTCGTTGCCTGCCATGTGAATCCTGACGATGTGTGTAGAGAAGTCAAAAAGGTTCGATGGGTTGAAGATAACCTTGCAGGGTTTTTATTTTCAACCTCTGGCAACGGCGAGTCTAAGAATGCAGTGAGGGGCCTTGTTGGGTAAATTGGCACCTTCCTGGAGCACAATGTGCTGATCGTCAAATAGAGCAAGCCCGCAGTATGATCAGCGGGTTTCTTACCCCTGATGCGATGGCCCCGGCCCTCGACGCCGTTCTTCCTTCCTGTACTGGAGGTTGTCGTACACGCAGAAGGACAGAGCCGCAGCCCCCAGCACTGCATGGAGCCCAAACACTGCCCAGAATCCATATGGCGTCAACCGAAGCGTCCAGGTCGTGGGGAAGGTTCCCCAGAAATCGCGGTGATCCCAGAAGTAGGCGACGATGGTCAGGATCCATCCCAGCAGAAACCCCGCCAGCGGCCCACTGGTTCCACTCGCTTTCTTCCCGGTGCGCTGTGCTTCCCGCATATTCGATGAGACACCCGCACCCCACACCAGCATCCACATCACGAACGTAAACGGCAGGAGGCCCAGGTATCGCATACTACGAGTGTATGCAGATGAAGGCGATGCGGCAAGCAATCGCCGCGTTTACCGCAGGGGGATTAATCAATGGAATCTGTTTCGGGTCGATGGGTTGTGGTTGGGAGGCTTGTTAGATTGAGGATAGTGTCAAAATAGAAAAGCCTGACCCCACAGCGCTTGGACTGCCCAGGAAGTGTCCGGACGCTACCCTAGCTCTTTGTGTAAAAGGGCAGGGCGTGGACCGTGGTTTTGTACCGCGCGCCTTCGATTTCCACGGTCAGCTCTGTGCCGGGTTTACTGAAATCCCGTAGCGGAAATCCGAAGGCAATCACCTGATTGAGCTGGGGCGAACGGACGGCGCTGCTGATCCAGCCGACTTCACGATCTCCGCTGTAGAGTTTTGCGCCCTTGGCAGGAACGACAGAGTCTTTGAGGACCAGACCGACGAGATGGCGGCGCACGTTGCCGTAGGTGTCCATCCGCGCGACGACTTCCTGGCCTGGATAGCAGCCCTTGCTCAGGCTGAAGGCTTTGCCTTCCAGACCGGCTTCGGGCGGGACGATCTCTTCATTGAGATCCGGTCCGGCCTTGGGAATGCCGGCTTCCATGCGCAAGGCTTCCAGGGCGTGGGCGCCGATCGGCTTGATGTCGAATTTGGCGCCGGCTTCTCGCAGTGTGCTCCATGCGGTGGACAGGCCTGCGATCGGAAGCAGAATCTCGATATCGGTTTCACCAGTTTCTTCCGTTCGAATCACCAGGGCCTGGGTCCCGCCGATCTGTGCCGTGACAAAGTTCAACGGTTTGAGCGATGCGACATCGACGCCGAACGCAGATTGGACGACTTGGGTGGCTTTGGGTCCGCTGACCAGCAGCAGTCCCCAGCTTTCCGCGCCATTCTCCATTTTGGCCTTGGTGCCATAGAGCAGAAACTTGCGCAGGGCTTGAAACGTTGTCTCGCCGATATCGCCCGCGTCTTCCACCATAATCGCGTCGCTCTGCAGATATAGGCGGAAGTAGGTGAGCATCTTGCCCTTGTGAGTCAGCAGGCTGGAATACAGGCCTTGGCCAGGCTTGAGTGAAAGGATGTCGTTGCTGATGAGGCTTTGCAGCCATTTGACGCGATCGTCGCCTGTCACTCTGATTTTCCCGCGATGGGAGAGGTCGGCGATCCCCACAGCCTGGCGCACGGCATGATGCTCCGACGCGACGTCGCCATAGTGTGCAGGCATGTTCCAGCCGGCTGTTTCCTCAAACGAAGCGCCCAGTTCTGTGTGAAGGTTGTGAAGCAGTGAATGTTTCATTGTGAGCCCATAAAGAGTGAAACGTGCGGAGTGAGGCGAACGGTCCGGCCAATCAGAGCCCCGTTCAGGTCTTACCCCAAAGGCCTAACGTGATCAATTCATCCACCAGGTCTCTTGTGCGGGCGGAAAACTCATTTCGTGAGACGATTTTGGTCACACCGAGCGCTCTGGCCCTGTTCCAGGTGTCTACTTCTTCGTGGTTTGCGTAGGCTAAGATCGGAATAGAACTGAGACGAGGATCAGCCTTCAATGTCTCCAATGCCTGAAATGCATCGACAGTTCTGTCATTCATATCGAGAACCACCAGGGCCGGATTGCCGCTCGACGCCTTTTCAAGAATGTCATGCTGCGCCCGCGCTTTCTCCAGCCGGTAGCCGTCAGGAAGCAAAGCGTCGCGAACCTTCGTGTAAAAAAAGATATCGTTGACAGCAACAAGGATGGTTTTGGGGTTTGTCTGGTTCATTTGGTTGATTTGGTTTGCCTTGTTTCTTTGGTTATTTTGTTAAGAAGGGCTAGTAAAGTTCAACCACACTCTCCGAGTCGAGACAAACCAGATAGACCGGATAAACTAAATGAACCAAACAACCCGCCTCAGTTCAACGAGCTAATCAACCGTCCTAGCGCTTTCTTGGCGAGGGCGTAATTGGGATTGAGAACAAGCGCTTTCTTATATGAGTCGATCGCCTCCGTCCATTTACCTTTTCGCTCATAGACCCGGCCCAGATTCAGGTGCGGGAACGCCGGGCTTTCATAGCGTTTGGCCTTCATCGCCTTCTGAAACCAGACGATCGCCTCGTCGAACTCGCCCTTCTCGATCAGATACGCGCCGATGTCATTGTACGGATTGCCGAATTCCGGGTCCTGCGCGATAGCCTTGTGGCATTCCTCAATGGCCTCGTCGAGCCGCCCCATGAAGCTGTAGGTCCACCCTAAGAACGTGTAGGCCTCGGCGGTCGGGTGGGTGGCCAGCGATCGTTTGTATAGGCTGACGGCCTCTTCCAGCTCGCCTTTCATCTGCCGTTCATAGGCTTGCTGAAACAGCGTCCAGGCTTCGCGTTTGTCTTCTTCGTGGCCTTCGCCTTGTACTAGAAAGTCTTGAACGTCCATGATCAGGCTGATGAAACAGCTCCCCAGCGTCGTTCTCAGTCGCGCGAACTCCTCAACGTACTCAGAAGTACGCCTTCGGGTTCGCCCTCCCTGCGGCCTAGCCGGATGACCTGTTTGATCAGCCTGCAAGGCTTGTGGCTCATTGAAGCGTCTACTCCTGCTTCAGCTTCTTCTTAATCAATTCCGCTCCATACCGTCCGGACAGCAGCATCGAGCCGAAGGCCGGGCCCATTCTCGGTGTGCCATAGACGGCGGCGACGGCCAATCCGATGACGAAACAATTGGGATAGACTTCGCCGGTTCGGTCCATGATTTCTTCCTCGGAGCGGGACACCCACATGGCGCCATTTCCCGGAACCTGTTTGTACAGGTTCCGTTTGTGAAGCAGTTCGACGACCACCGCATCATGGCCTGTGGCGTCCACGACGATCTTGCTCTCCAGGGCGATGGGATCGACGTGAATCATATCATGGCCGGCCATCTCTGCAGTGGTGTTGTTGACGACGATGCCTTCGAGGATCCCGTCTTTTCTCAAGATCAGATCGACCACACGGGTCAGGTTCAACACCTTCGCGCCCCCGCGATAGGCCGCGGCGACGAGCGCGCCGGTCGCGTGAGGAGGATCGACCATGTACATGCCGTCGCATTCTTTGATCTTTTTGCAGGGCACGCCGATCTCTTCGAGAATCTCATTGGCCGGTTCACAGATCGTGGCTTTGTTCATCAAATAGCCGCCATGCCAGAAGCCGCCGCCGAGCGCGAGGCTCTGTTCGACGATGAGCGTGCGAAAACCCATCTTCCCCAGATCATGCGCACAAATGAGCCCGGATGGACCGGCGCCCACGATAATCACGTCGCTCTCGATGAGCTGGTCGAACTCTTTGTAGTATTCCCGGGCAATATGCCGGGTAATGTCTCGTTCTCTTAAGGGGGCCGGTTTTGGCTTAGACATAAAGGTCCTTGCTTACCTGTAGATTTCTGCTCCGGTTTTTTTGAACTCTTCAGATTTTTCTTTCATCCCGATCTGAATGGCTTGCTGCTCGTCCACCTGCTTGCTGGCCGCATAGTCCCGCACGTCCTGGGTGATCTTCATCGAGCAGAAATGCGGGCCGCACATCGAACAGAAGTGCGACACTTTTGCGGCGTTGTCCGGGAGCGTCGCGTCGTGGAATTGCTTCGCCGTATCGGGATCGAGGGATAGATGAAACTGGTCTTCCCACCGGAACTCGAACCGGGCTTTCGACAGGGCGTTGTCGCGGATCTGCGCGCCCGGATGGCCCTTCGCCAGGTCCGCCGCGTGGGCGGCGATTTTATAGGTGACGACGCCAACCTTCACATCTTCACGGTCCGGCAGACCCAAATGCTCTTTGGGCGTCACGTAGCAGAGCATCGCGCAGCCATACCAGCCGATCATCGCGGCGCCGATGCCGGAGGTGATGTGGTCGTAGCCGGGGGCGATGTCGGTGGTCAGCGGGCCGAGGGTGTAGAACGGCGCCTCGCCGCACTCCACGAGCTGCTTTTCCATGTTCACCTTGATCTTGTNNNGGCACATGGCCGGGGCCTTCGATCATGACCTGCACATCGTGGTTCCATGCGATCGTGGTCAATTCGCCCAGGGTGTCGAGTTCGGCGAATTGCGCGTCGTCGTTGGCATCGGCAATCGAGCCGGGACGAAGGCCGTCGCCCAGACTGAAGGCCACGTCATAGGCCTTCATGATCTCGCAGATTTCCTCGAAGTGGGTGTAGGCGAAGTTTTCCTGATGGTGCGACAGGCACCATTTGGCGTGGATCGATCCCCCGCGTGACACGATGCCGGTCATCCGTTTGGCGGTCATGGGCACGTAGGCCAGGCGAACACCGGCATGGATGGTGAAGTAATCCACGCCCTGCTCAGCCTGCTCGATCAGCGTGTCTCGAAAGATCTCCCAGGTCAGGTCTTCGGCTTTGCCGTGGACCTTTTCCAGTGCCTGATAGATCGGCACCGTTCCGATGGGCACCGGCGAATTTCGGATGATCCATTCCCTGGTCTCATGGATGTTCTTGCCGGTGGACAAATCCATGACGGTATCGGCGCCCCAACGAATCGACCAGATCATCTTCTCGACTTCTTCTTCGATGGACGAGGCGACGGCGGAATTGCCGATGTTCGAATTGATCTTCACCAGGAAGTTGCGGCCGATGATCATCGGTTCGCTTTCGGGGTGGTTGATGTTCGATGGAATGATCGCGCGGCCGCGGGCCACTTCGTCGCGCACGAACTCCGGGGTAATCACCGAGGGGATGCCTGCACCCCAGGCGAATCCAGGGTGCTGCGCGATGCCGCCGCCGTGGCCGTTGCGCGAGGCCAGCTCACGGGCGACTTCGCGTGATTGGTTCTCGCGGATGGCGATGAACTCCATTTCGGGGGTCACGATCCCTTTCCGCGCATAGTGCAGCTGCGTGACATTCCGGCCGGGCGATGCCTTCAGGGGCTTGCGGATATGTTGAAACCGGAGTTCCGCCAGTTTGGGATCGGTGGCGCGCAGGCGGCCGTAGGAGGACGTCACAGCCGGGAGTTCTTCAACATCCTGCCGGTTCAGCACCCAGGGACGGCGCAACGGCGCGAGTCCGCTGCGCACATCGATTGCGACGTTCGGGTCGGTGTAGGGGCCTGACGTATCGTAGACAGTCACCGGTTCGTTGGGCGTAGGGGAGCCGCCGTTCATCGGCTTGGTCGGCGTGAGTGTAATCTCACGCATCGGCACGCGAACACCCGGTTGAGCGCCTGTCACATAAATTTTGCGTGAGGCAGGGAAGGGTGTGGTGCTGAGTGTGGAGGTCGGCACACCGTGCCCGTTTCCATTGGCGCTTCCATTCTTCTCAACCATATGGACATCCATAAGGAGATCCTTTCTTGCAGAATGAGCTATCAGTTTACAGCGTTCAGCTGTTAGCCACCGAATCCCTGTCCACAAGCTATTGGCTGAATGCTGATGGCCGACCGCACGTTCCCACAATAAAAAAGCCGCGCCTCCATGTCTGGAGGCACGGCTGAATCCTCACAACATCCGCTGTAGTCCGGCTTCCCTACGCTGGTATTACCCAGGTCAGGTTGTGAGGGTCGTCCGATCGTTCGGACTCTCAGCCGCGGGGCTCCCCTAGCTATTATGGTGATCATATGCTTCAGGACAAAACGAAGTCAATCGGCCATTAGACCTACCGCGAACCGTCCGGGTTCCATGCCGTTAGGGGCGGTCGGGATAGGGCTTCTTCCATTGAGGATTCATTGAATGTGCAGGGAGGCTATCGTAGAATAGCAATCATTTTGGATCGGGGGACTTGTGACCACCAGCACGATATCACCACGATTGATTGCCGAGTATCAGACTCTGTCGGCTGAAGAACTGTTCAGCCGGACGGTTGAGGCCAAGCGGACGTTGGGCGCTCGCGTCATGATCCTCGGCCATAACTATCAACGTGATGAGGTGATTCAGCACGCGGATTTCCGGGGCGATTCATTGCTACTGTCCAAGCTGTCTGCCGAACGGTCGGAGCGGCCGTATATTGTATTCTGTGGCGTGCACTTTATGGCTGAAACGGCGGATATTCTCAGCCGGTCGAATCAAACGGTGATTCTTCCCGACATGGCGGCCGGTTGCTCGATGGCCGATATGGCGGCGATCGAACAAGTCGATCAGTGTTGGGAAGCGCTGGGTCGCGTGGTGCCGGTCGAGGAGACGGTGATGCCGGCGGTCTACGTGAATTCTGCGGCGGTCCTCAAGGCTTTTTGCGGCGAACACGGCGGGATTACCTGCACCTCTTCCAATGCGCGCGCGGTCATCGAATGGTGTTGGGCCCGGCGCGAGAAAATTCTCTTTTTCCCGGACGAGCATTTGGGCCGTAATACAGCGAACAAAATGGGTATTCCCCGTGACCAGATGATCGTGTGGGACCCCTATCAGCCTAACGGCGGGAACACCAGAGACGCTATTACGCGTGCCAAGCTGATCCTCTGGAAGGGCCATTGCAGCGTGCATCAGATGTTTCAACCGGCGCATGTGGATCATTTTCGCAAGCAGTATCCGGAGGGCAAGGTCATCGTCCATCCTGAGTGCCATGAGGATGTGGTCAACAGGGCCGATCTCACCGGATCCACGGAGTTCATCATCAAGACCGTCACGGCTGCGCCGGCTGGTACGGCCTGGGCGGTCGGGACCGAATTGAACCTGGTCAATCGCCTCAAGCGTGAGATGACCGACAAGAAGGTCTTTTTTCTCTCCTCGACGATCTGCCAATGCGCCACGATGTTCCGGATCGACGCCGCGCATTTGTGTTGGGCTATGGAGAATCTGGCCGACGGCCATGTCGTCAATCACATCGTCGTGCCGGACGACGACAAGCGGTGGGCCAAGATCGCGCTGGACCGCATGATGTCGGTCAGCTAGCCCTCACAAGCAGTTTTGAGTTATAAGTTGTGAGTGTTGAGAGAGACCGGGGCACTCATAACTAAGAACTCAACAATTCATCCCCTCATCGTATTCATGGATTACAAAGCAACCCTCAATCTGCCTAAAACCGATTTCCCGATGAAGGCGAATTTGCCGCAGCGGGAGCCGGAGCAGCTCGCCTGGTGGGAACAGCAGAAGCTCTATGAGCTGATTCAAGAGGCGGGCAAGGGCCGGCCACGGTATGTCCTGCATGACGGCCCGCCCTACGCGAACGGCCGCATCCATATCGGCCATGCGCTGAATAAAGTCCTCAAAGACATCATCGTGAAATCCAAGACGATGGCGGGCTTTCATGCGCCCTATGTGCCGGGCTGGGATTGCCACGGGCTTCCCATCGAGCATCAGGTGATGAAAGAGCTGGGCGACAAGAAAAAGGATCTGGATGTCTCCGCGATTCGCAAACTCTGTCGGGATTATGCGGAGAAGTACGTTACGATTCAACGCGAGGAGTTTCAGCGTCTCGGGGTACTCGGCGAATGGCACCAGCCGTACCGCACAATGACTCCGGCGTACGAAGCGGCGATCATTCGCGAATTCGGAAAATTCGTCGAACGCGGGGGCGTCTACAAAGGCCTGAAGCCGGTGCTCTGGTGCACGCAAGACCAGACCGCGTTGGCTGAAGCTGAAGTGGAGTACGAGAACCATACGTCGCCGTCGATCTATGTGAAGTTCCCGGTCGTCACGTCTCCGGCGGTCCTCAGCCGTACTTTTCCCGGCATCCCGTTTCCGGACGGGATCACCTTAATCTCCGTCGTCATCTGGACCACGACGCCCTGGACACTGCCGGCCAATCAAGCCGTCTGCCTCCATAGCGATTTCGATTACGCCTTTGTCCAGGTCGGCAGTGAACTCTTGATTGTGGCCGAGAAACTGCTGGCGAGCGTGGCGAAAGCCTGCGGCATCGAGACGTATCGGGTCGTGGGAGTCAAAAAAGGCGGAGCCGGGTTCGAGGGATTGGAAACGCAACGCCCTCTCTCAACCGGTCTGTCGCCGATTCTGCTCGGCGATTTCGTGACGCTCGATCAGGGCACCGGCTGTGTTCATATCGCGCCGGGCCACGGCATGGAAGACTACATTCTTGTGCTCAATCACAATGCCAAGGCCTCCCCGGGTGAGCGGTTGGAGATTCTTGCGCCGGTCGACAACGGCGGGCGTTTCACAGAGATCGTCAAAGAATTTTCCGGCCAGCATGTCTTCAAGGCGAATCCGAAAATCGTGGAGTATTTGCAGGGGAATGGGCGCTTGCTCGGCCACGGATCGTTGAACCACTCATACCCGCATTGCTGGCGCTGCAAGAGTCCCGTGATTTTCCGCGCCACGGAACAGTGGTTCGTGTCGATGGAGACGAACGATCTGCGCCGCGAAGCACTGGCGGAGATCGAGCGAGTCCGGTGGATCCCGGCCTATGGCCGTGACCGGATCAACGGCATGATCGAAAAGAGACCGGACTGGTGCCTCTCGCGCCAGCGGGTCTGGGGCGTGCCCATTCCAGGCTTCACCTGTGTCGGATGCCGCAAGGTCCTGGCCGATCCGAATATCATCGAACACATTGCCGGACTGATCGAGTCGAAGGGAACGGATGTGTGGTTCGAGCGATCGGCGACAGAATTGCTTCCGCCTGGAACGACTTGTTCCGGGTGCGGCGGGACGACGTTTGAAAAAGAACGGGATATTCTCGATGTCTGGTTTGAATCCGGCGTGAGCTATGCGGCGGTGTTGAAACCGAGGAAGTGGTGGCCGGCCGATCTCTACCTTGAGGGTTCCGACCAGCATCGAGGCTGGTTCCATAGTGCGCTGCTGGCCGGCGTGACGACGGATCGGCGCGCTCCCTATACCGCAGTGCTCACGCATGGATTTGTGGTCGACGGGCAGGGCAAGAAGATGTCCAAGTCAGCGGGGAATGTGGTTGCACCACAAGATATCATCAAGCAGTCGGGGGCTGAAATTCTCCGGCTCTGGGTGGCGGCTCAGGACTATCGCGAGGACCTCCGCATTTCGCAGGAAATTCTGAACCATCTGATCGAGGCCTACCGCAAGATCCGGAATACCTGCCGATTCTTGCTGAGTAATCTGTACGATTTCAACCCGGCACAGCACCGGGTGCCGTATGCTCAATTGCCTGAATTAGACCGTTGGGCACTGATGCGGCTGGGTGAACTGATCCCGCGCGTGCGAAAGGGATATGAAGAGTTTGAGTTTCACACGATCGTGCATGCGCTGAACAATTTCTGCTCGGTGGATCTCAGTGCCGTCTATCTCGATATTTTGAAAGATCGGCTCTATACGTTCCGCAAGGACGCATTCGAGCGTCGGAGTTCCCAGACCGTCCTCTATGACATTCTCGTGGCCATGACGAAGTTGATGGCACCGGTCTTGAGCTTTACCGCTGAGGAAGTGTGGCGGACGCTTTCGGATCAGATGCCTGGATTTGCGACGGCTCAAAGCGTGCACCTGGCAGCGTTTCCGGAGGCTGATTCGTCATGGAAAGATACTCAGCTGGCTGCACGGTGGGAGCGATTGCTGGAGTGCCGCAGTGTGGCGCAGGGAGTCTTGGAAGAGAGCCGACGGGAGAAGGCGATTGGTTCTTCGCTCGAAGCGCATGTGCGCATCGAAGCCGATGCTGATCATTTCAAATTCTTGAAGCCATATGAAGCGGATCTCAGCTCGCTCTTCATTGTCTCGAGCGTGACGTTGGCGCAAAGCGCCGGCGGGCCGGAACCAGTCCGGGTAACGGTCACGAAATCATCGGCGGGGAAGTGCGAGCGTTGTTGGAACTATCGGGACGCCGTGGGTAAGGATGCCGTGCACCCGACGCTGTGCGACCGGTGTCTGGAGGCCATTCGTTGAACGGCTCCTACCTGCACAATTTTCTCCTGGCCTCGCTCACCGGCGTCGTTGTCGCAGTGGATCAAGTCACGAAGCTCTACATCATGCAGACGATGCGGTTGCATGAATCCATCACCGTTATTCCAGATTTCTTCAGTTTCACGTACATCAGAAACCCTGGCGCGGCCTTCGGACTGCTGGCCGGCAGCAGCAATACGTTTCGCATGGTTTTTTTCGGGCTCACCTCGATTTTTGCGCTTGGACTGCTGGGGACCATCCTCTTGAGAATGCCGGCACACGATCGGATGGGGCGTTTGAGCGTAGCGGCTATTTTAGGCGGCGCGATCGGAAACTTGATCGACCGGATGCGGTACGGTGAAGTGATCGATTTCCTCGATGTGTACATCGAGCAGTACCACTGGCCGGCGTTCAATGTCGCGGACTCGGCGATTACCGTCGGCGTGATTCTCCTGATCGTCCACTTTGCCTTCGAGAAGAAGGACGGCCCGCCTCTCGCCCCGGAAACGTCTTCAGCACCCTGAGGCGTGAAGCGTATCTCGTGAAGAATCATTCACGATGCGCGTCGGAATGTAAGCGAGATACGAACGACGGGACACGCGCAAGTTAGGCCGGCATCGGCACGATAAATCCGCCCTTTTCCTTCACCTGCTTCTGCTGCTCCGGGGAAAACATGAAGAGCGGCTCGCTGTGGCAGAACTGGCATTCCTTCGTAGTCACCGATGTTGCCGGCTCACCGATACTGACCAAATATTCCTTGGCCAGCTTTAACGCGGTCGTTTCATCTGTTGTCATCACATCAAAGTGAATGCGGCCTTTCTTGCCGGTTACCCACGTATCGTAGACATGAATCGTATCTGAAGCCATGCGGACACTCCTTTCATCTGAAGATCAATAAGACGACAACGCCCAGAATAATACGGTAGTAGGCAAAGACACGCAAGGTGTGGCGTTGGACATAGGTCAGGAAGGCGGCGATCACAGCCCATGCGACCAGGAATGAGATGATCATACCGAGGCCGAGCGCCAGAAAGTCCTGGTCGGTAAATGTTCCCCTGGCTTTCCAGGTTTCATAGACCGTTGCGGCGATGATGGTCGGGAGGGCCAGGAAGAAGGAATATTCCGTGGCTACTTTTCGGTCAAGTCCGGCCAGTAGGCCGCCAATAATGGTTGAGCCGGAGCGGGACATGCCCGGAATTAACGAGGCGCATTGCGCCAGGCCGATCCAGAAGGCCTGTCTCGGCGACACTTGATCGAGGCTCATCGCTCGGCTGGTTTTTGCGGTAGCTTCCACGATGAGAATCACGATCCCGCCGAGGATGGACGTTGCGGCAACCGTGTGAGGCGTGAACAAGTGGGACTTGATCCAACCGTGCGCCGCCAGGCCGACCAAGGCGGCGGGCAGGAAGGCAATACCCAGGCCCAGCATGAACCACAGATTAGGATGGGCCTGTATGGAGGCGTGGAGACATGCTGCCCAGGTCGGGTGTTGGGTATCGTGCAGGGAGGATCGAAACCTCGCCTGCTCTTGCCAGGCACCTGAGACAAGCCGTCCGATTTTCTCGCGTTCAAAGACGATGACGGCCAGGATGGCTCCCAGTTGAATGGAGATCTCCGCGTTTGCCGCTACATCGCCGGTGAAGCCGAGTGCGTAGCCGACCAGAATGAGATGTCCCGTGGAGGAGACAGGCAAGAATTCGGTCAGCCCTTCCACGATGCCGAGGATGACGGCAAGAACAGGCCCCCATTCATTCACAAGCATGCCTTTGGGTTATGATGGATGAGCATACGGTTGATCGATTAACGAGCGATCATCACAGAGCGATGCTGTTCCGTCAAGCGCGGGATTGAATGGCGCGGCCGGTTCCGGTAACAGGTCCTGAGCGCAAATATGTTGACAAAGAACGGATGTTGTCTTACACAATCAAAGAACTGAATCAGGCAGATAGACTAGCGTGGTAAATGTGAAGAGAAAGTCATGTCGATGCGTGTGCACACGCGTTCACTGAGCATGTGAGGAAGAGGAGGATCGTATGAGACGGGAGTGGATCGCAATCATGATGGCCGGGGCCATGCTGTCGGCAGGATGTGTGACCAACTCGCAGTACCAAGAGGCGTTGACGGAAGCCGATACTGCCCGGGAAGAATTGGAAAAGGTCCGCCAACAGAAGACCTCTATGGAGCAGCAGATTCGCACGTTGAAAGAACTGAACGTGAAATTCAGCAACGAAGCGCTTGCGGCGCGCGATGAATTGCAACGGATTGAACATGGCCGCGACAAGGAGCGGGGCTCGGTCGATGGACGGACGAAAGACCTTGAAGCGCAGCTCAAGGCGTTGTCGGCGCAGAATCGCAATGTGCGGCAGGAATATCAGGATGTCAAACGCCACAATGACACCTTGAAGTCGTTGGTGGCACGGTATCAAAAGGAACTGAAAGACCGGTCGCATTCGACAATGGCGGTGGTCGTCCCTCCGGCGGCTGACGCGAAGGCCCCGGCCCCATCTGCTCCCGCTCCGTCGGCTGGACCTTCCGCTGCGATGAACATCAACCGGGTATCGGCAAGCGATCTGGTGCTGTTCTTGGGGTTGAAGCAGGAGGAGGCCGATCGTATTGTGAGCAATCGTCCCTATCGCGTGAAGGGGGAGTTGGTGGCGAAGAATGTCGTGCCTAAGGAGACGTTTGACTTGATCAAGGACCGTATCTCTGTGAGCCAATAGAGCCTGTCGGCCATCCGCCGGGCGATCTGTACGGGCCGTCCTCCCCAAGGAGGACGGCCCGTTTGTTTTCTTATGGCCCCGTGACGATGTCCACAACAAGCTGATTCGAGGACAGATCCCGGTTCACGGCGTAGGTGGCGTCTTCTCCACCGGTGACTGACTCGCGTACCGTATTCGATGGGTGGAGTCGGTCCGGAGCACGGCGATCGCGCAACAGGGTTTCCCGTTTTGCAGGCGACACCTGCACAACACGGGATAGACGTACGAAGAGGGTGACAGGCCCACGCTCTCGTGGCAATGGAATGGTCTGCCGTTGACCGGGAACGATTTTGATGAAATGCGGAGTATCGTCTCCGTCTGGATACTGCAACTCCAGAGGTAAGTCACCCACCGCTTTCCAGACCTGCAGGTAAGCATCTTGGTTCGTCTCCAGGGTCAGCCGCACCGGCCCCAGGCTCGTTGCTGCTGTTTTAGCATCTACCTCATGCTCCAGCCCGCCGGGATCCTGAACGACAAAACTATAGCGGAGACCCAGGGGATTCGCTTCCATAGCGGGTACTTTTGTTTGGCTGAGATCGGGAAACGGTTCGAGCCGTCCGTCAGGGCGATTTGCTCGAGGGACCGATTCAGGCAGGAGGGGCCTCGCAAGCTTCTTGTCCTGCGCAATCAGACCTGCGCCAAGCTGTGGCGCCGGTCTCCCATAAAAGAGTGATCGCGCGCTGACAGTCGGCACGGCATCCGGGCCCGCCGATTCGCCGGCTGGAGCCTGTGCGGACGCTTGCCCCGAAGCCGGCGGGGCTGAGCGTGCGGGATCGATCGTGTTCTTGCCACGTTGAAGGGCCGGCGTCTCAGTGTACTGATGCATAGCGTCTTGTTCAGGGAGGCTCTGGCGTTCAGTGATCGCAGAGTCCGATGCCTTCCGCTCCTGGGTTGGCGATGCAGCCCGTTCCCTCTTGGCGAGCCTGTCAGGCGACGCGTCTTTTCTCGTGGCGGTACTTGCCGGAGTTTCCGTCATCGTGGATTGCGGCTGCGGCCGAGCAGTATGGGGTGAGGACGGAAGAGGCGAGGGCGCGGCAGGAGCGGGTTGAACAGACGGCCTGGTCTCCTCCGTGGCAATTGATTGGGCAGTCTGCGTGAGGCTGTCTTGATAGACTTTGGTCCCGAGCACGACAGCAATGGCCGCCGCGGCCAGACCACCGGCCCAGGCCAGGCCGGCAGGCCGGCGAAACCAATCGAGCCATGCCGGTGAACCACCGGGGCTGGATGCACGAGTCTGGTTCAATGCCTGGAGCAATCGGCGGCGTACAGCCGGGTCTGCGAACAATTCCTTCAATGCCTGTTCATCCGCCAACGCGTTGAAGAGTTGTTGGTCTTGCAGGGCGGCACCGTATAGCCGCTGTTTTTCTTCCGGTGTCAGCGTGTCGGCCGCAAAGCCGCCCAGGAGTTTTTCGAGGTCATGTTCAGCCATGCTCACCGCCCGGTAAGGGGTGAGGGGTGAAGGGTGAGGCGGCAGGGCTTAGATGCTGGCTGGTCATTTCCATGAACCACCCATCAGGCTGAGGAGTTGTTTCCGGCAGCGCAGGTCCCAGGTGTAGATCGTATTGATGGAGGCCTGTCCCATCAGTTTCTGGATTTCCGGGAAGCTGTGTCCTTCCAACTTCCACTTGAACAGTTCACGGCAGCGATCACCCAATTGCGTGATCGCGGAGAGCAAGCGGTTCACGCGCTGCTGTTGATCCAGCTGTGTTGCGGGATCATCTGCAGGATCGGCCAAGGGAAGTTCCTCGACGGACTCCTGATTATACTCGCCTCGCCGGAAGGCTTTCCGGTGGGCGTCAAGCATCTTGAATCGTAAGACTTGAAATGCCAAGGGCACCAGTTCGGTCAAGTCGGTGACGGCGGGGTACTTCTCATGAAGGACGACCAGCGTCTCCTGGGTCAAATCTTCGGCATAGTCCCTCGATACTCGTGATGTCGCGAAGGCGAGAATCCTTTCGCGAAGCCCTGCCAGTATCTGATTGCGGTTCATCGTTCTTGAGATTATTGGGTGCGTTGAGCCACGATGTCGCCGAGTGAACGGAAGCCAAGACCGAGCCCCCGGCACACTTCGACTTGACGGTCAAACCGGTTCTTCGTGCGGATCATGCCCCACATCTTACCGAGTCCCACGCGTCCCCAGGCTGCCAGATGGAAGACGGACAGGGGATAGTCGGTGCCGAACAGCAGCCGATCCTGCACCTCGGGATGTTTCCGGAGGTGCAACAGCATCCGGAGGCGATTGGGTAATGTCAGGGCGGAAATGTCGGCATAGAAGTTCGGGTAACGTTTGGCGAACTTGTGGAAGGTGGGGATGAATTTCTCATAGAGCATCAGGCCGTAGCTGCAGGCATGGGCGG
>MSXM01000075.1:15823-16535 GCA_002083565.1 Nitrospira sp. ST-bin4
GATCGCCGACCGATTGATCCTTGCCGATCAGGCTGAATTCGTAGCCGACGTGGCTCAGGAACGGCAGCTTCCGTTCTGCCAGCGCCCGATAAAATGAAATGTACTTGCGATCAGCCGGGTTGAACTGTTGCGCATTCGGCAGGACTTTCACGAGGACGGCTCCGGCTTCAGCGACACGATGGACCTCGTCCACTGCATCCTCGCGTTGGGGGTTGATCGACGGCCCGGCCAGGAAGTATTCCGGATACTTCTTGGCCGTACTCAGGACATAATCGTTGCTGATGAGAAAGTCTGTGTGCTGCCGATTGAGGAGACCGGTCTGGTCGTAAAACCCGTCCATCCCAAGCAGGACAGCCTTCTGCACATGCTTCGAAGCGCGCAATTCGGTGATGAGGTGTTCCAAGTAGCGGGCGTTCGCCTCACGCGGATGAGCCGGGGAAAGGTCATGTTTCCACAAGAGAAACCGGAACAGCGGGCTCTTCAACATCTTGGGCGAAATGAAGCAGCCGTTGTCGCCATCCGGCAGCGCAGCCAGATGCACGTGGCAGTCGATCAATCGTCTGTCGGGCAAGTCGCTCATCGCGTGGGTCCTATCCTATCCGGAAGCGGCCGGTTATTCCCATGTGGGCCTGTATCCCTCTTCCGCCAGGAGCGTGACCGTTTGTTCGAGCATGGCCATGAATGCGCCCTTGTTGCCGTTCCACCGCAGCGG
>MSXM01000075.1:16541-16662 GCA_002083565.1 Nitrospira sp. ST-bin4
GAACACATCGCAGAAGAAGGGCACGAGCAGCGCTTCCCCTTTCGGAAGGGCCTTGCCGAGGCCGTGCAGGAAGACCGGCGTGATCGGAACATCGGGATGGCGCTTGGCCAGATGGGCGATG
>MSXM01000075.1:16699-16891 GCA_002083565.1 Nitrospira sp. ST-bin4
CCGCGAGACCCTTCCGGGAAGAGAATGAGAATGTCGCCGTTCCTCAACGCGTCGGTGCAGCCTGCTAAAGGGTCCTGCGTCCGGTCGGCGATCTGCCGTTCCAGGGGGATGATGCGTATGATGTTCAGGGCGAACCAGGCGAGCAGGCGGTTGCGGAAGAAGTAGTCCCTGGCGGCGACGGGCCGGAGGATG
>MSXM01000075.1:16937-17097 GCA_002083565.1 Nitrospira sp. ST-bin4
TGGCTGTTGTGGTTGGAGACGAGGATCGCCGGTCCTTGGGCCGGCAGCCGGTCTCGATGCCGGACATTGAGCCCCAACACGATCAGGATCAGAGGGCGAACCACGATGAGAAAGAACAGCTGCTGCAGCACCAGGCGCCTCAATAGTGGAGATAGTAAAT
>MSXM01000076.1:0-7799 GCA_002083565.1 Nitrospira sp. ST-bin4
GACAGAGCAGCTGGTTGTGGCGTTAGAAGAGGCAGGCGCCGACATCATTGAATTGGGTGTGCCCTTTTCAGATCCGATTGCCGACGGGCCGGTCATTCAGCAGGCCGCCGAGCGGGGGTTGGAAAGCGGCACAACACTGCGGAAAATTCTGGCTTCAGTGACCTCGCTCAGGAAGCGGACGAACATTCCCATCGTGTTGATGCTGTACTACAACTCCATCCACGCCATGGGCTGTGAGCAGTTTTGCAAGGCTGCATCGACGGCAGGAGTGGATGGATTGATTGTTCCCGATATGCCGCCGGATGAAGCGGGTCCGCTCAAGGGCCCGGCCGATGCCGTAGGCCTGCCGCTCATTTTTCTCCTGGCACCGACCAGCACGCCAAGCCGGCGAAAGCTTGTGGCGGAAGAATCGCACGGGTTTGTCTACTACGTCTCGTTGACCGGCATTACCGGGGCGAAACTCAGCAATGTGACGGACATCCAGCAGAATGTGAAGAAGCTCAAGAAAGTCTCCGCATCGCCTGTTGCCGTCGGCTTCGGCGTGGCAACGCCGGAGGATGCCGCGCAGGTCTCCAAAATGGCCGATGGGGTGATCGTCGGCAGTGCCATTGTGAAACGCATTGCGTCTCACCAGCAAGATCCCGGGATGGTCGGCCATGTCGCCGAGTTTGTACGATCGCTCAAAGCCGCAATGGCTCCAACCTAGTCAGCTACACTGGGATAGACTCTTCGTTTCTTGTCCTCATGATAGTGACGGTGTAAGATGGCATCGATCACATGTGCGTGCCTGGTGTAGTCAGGGACATCATGAAGACAGTCTTCCATGCCATTCGCCCAGAGCAGCGAGAAGATGTACTGGCGAAGCTCCGTGTTGAATTGGCGCGCGTATCGGGGCTGCGCTTTGCCTATGTGTATGGGTCGGTGCTGGAGTCCGACAGGGTTCATGACGTGGATGTTGGGATTTTTCTTGATGATACATCGGGCGCACAGCAGATGAACATGATGGATGCTCTCTCGGTAACGCTCTCAGCCGCTGTGGGATTGCCGGTTGATATTCGAGTACTCAATGAGGCACCGCTGCCGTTCCTTTACCATGTGTTGCGAGGGAAGCTGGTACTGTGTCGAGACGAGACCTTCTTGACCGATATGCTGGAAGATGTCGCCCGTCGCTACCTTGACCTGGCCCCGTTCCTTCTCAACGGCACGAAGGAAGCCTTCGCCGCATGAGCCTGAATCCGGACCTCATCCGGGCACGGTGCGCTGAAATCGATACATCGTTGAGTCGGCTCGAAGAGATAGCCCGTGTGTCGCGCGAGACATTCCTTTCCAACCAAGACACCCTTGATGTGGCCTGCTATCGATTACTGATCGCGATTGAGGCCGCATTGGCCCTGTGTTTTCATGTGTCAGCAAAACGACTGCATCACGTACCGGAAGAATATGCAGGTTGCTTCGCCACGTTGGAACAGGCAGGACTCATCCCCACGGATCTTTCCAGCCGCCTGCAGCAGATGGCGCGCTTCAGAAATCTGCTCGTCCACGTGTATTGGAAGATCGACTACGGGCAGGTGTATGAGGTGATCACGACAAGGCTCCAAGATTTACGGGCGTTCCGCACGGCCATGGCTGGCCTGATCTAACTTCCCGGGCTATTTAGAGGGGGACGCGATTCACAGTTCCCCTTGACGCACAAAGCAAGATTTTCCGCTCCCCCATCGACGCGTTGGCCTCAGTGCCGTCTACTCTACGTGACTACTATCACTCGGTGATCCGACCTGAACAAACGTCAGCTATACTCTATGGTGTGGCGGTGTGGCTGAGTAAGATCCTCCATCAAGGGCTGTCCAGCGTGATCAAGGTCTTGGTCTGTCAGGTCAACGCAGCGGAGAAGCGAACCGGTCTGATCATAAATTCTGAGCCCAAAATGGATAATGGCCAATGACGCCAACGTGTCATCGGTGCGCTCGCAAATTTAAGTGTTGGGAAATGAGCCTCGTTTCAACTCGAGGCGCAATTGGACTGCGATGCAGAGGATGTAGTTCCGTTACGCTTGCCTCTTACTATGTTCACATGCTCGCAGGACTCATCGCGGCACTTGTCAGCACGGGAGTGCTGGTCGGACTACTGGCTATTGTGCAACCACTTCTAGGTGCCCCAATAAGGTACGAATTCAAAGTTATGTATTTACTTACGTGCCTTGTCGTATTTCTTGTGGCTTCTATCTATTTCTACAGTTTGGTGGTGACGATTTGGATTAAGAGGACCGGAAAGATGAATAATGATGGAAAATTGTTGTGAACGTTCCCCTGCGGTTGGCATCGGGATGGACTTTGTCTAAACAATCGCTCGACATCACACACGCTGTTCCATCACCTGGACGGCGAAGGATTTCATTATCCTAACCAGAAATAGCACCGCGAGTCTTTTCCCGCTCTCCGAGACATCCAATCTCCCAATCGATACCTGAAAAGCAATGTGGGCAAGATGGGGCGCGCGGTCTAGCTGCTCATCAAAGGCCGCCGGGTGCTATGGCTCATTTTCATCGAGGCTGTGGATGACCACGGCGCGGCCACGGTGATCGAGCCAGCATTGAATGCGGTCGCCCACGTGGGCCGGCCGGTCGATTCTAGTATTCTGATCATGCGGAATACGGATGTCCGTCCCTTGTGCGTCACGGATCAGATACGCGGCGCCTTCCAGGGCTTGCACCTGGCCTATCACTGACAGAGTGGCCGGTTCCCCGGAAGGCAGAGCGGCACCTTGTTGTGCGCCCAAGGTCCCGGACACGATCCCACGTCCGAGATACTCCTGTGCGGAAGGCCCTGACACCGAAGATTGGGCACAGCCTGTTGCCAGGATCATCATGGATGGAATCCATATCGCATGTCGGAACGTCCTGAGGACCGGCATCATAAAGCCCTCCACATATGAAAGGATAAGCGCCGGTACGAGACTAGCATGATGCACATTCTGTAAGCACTGTTTTACAGAGAGGTGAAGACAAGAGGGGTTAGAGCGGGGTGGCCCCGATCTTTTGAATACAGGATCTGGCTGTGGGCTGTTCGTTCTCGCCTGTGTGCTTAAGACCAGTCACGAAGTTGCCGATATAAATAGGTCGCGAATCATTCAGAAGTCGGCGAACCGACAAAAGTAATGGGCTGGAGCAGCTAAGCGTCCCAAGCAGAGGGTGTGTTTGGCCGATGATCTGTCCGTGCAACAGTCGGATGCCGGTCGAGACCCGGCAGAAGCTCATGGGGCATTTTGTGGCTGGTACAGTGAGATTGAAGCTGATGAGAGTGATTCGGGTGGCGTACACATGAATTCCAACATGGTATTTGTCCGCAGATGAGGCCACCACATCAACGGCATCCCCTGAGCTACTCCAGTTCCTTAAATTAATTATGGACAGCGCGCTCCTCTACGATCGTCTTCAATTCGCCTTTACCGCCACCTTTCACTATCTCTTCCCGCAGCTGACGATGGGGCTGGCCTTGCTGCTGCTCTACTTGCGCAGCCGGGTGCTGCTTGCCGGCGATGAACATTATGAGGAAGTTGCGGATTTTTGGACGAAGGTGTTTGCCATCAATTTCGGCTTCGGCGTCGTGACGGGGATTCCGCTCGAATTTCAGTTTGGGACCAACTGGGCGCGGTTTTCCAACTATGCGGGGGGCGTAATCGGGCAAACATTGGCGATGGAAGGGACCTTCGCCTTTTTCCTGGAATCCTCGTTTCTCGGGATATTGCTGTTCCGGAAACGATTCAGTCGCCGGGTGCAATGGTTTGCCACCCTCATGCTCTTTCTCGGCACGTGGTTGTCGGGTTATTTCATCCTGGCCACGAATGCCTGGATGCAGCACCCTGTCGCCTATCAGGTGGGAGACGACGGCCGGGTGTTCGTGACAAGCCTGAGCGGGCTGCTGACGAATCCGTGGCTCTTCTGGCAATTTGCGCACAATATGACGGCGACTGTCGTCACAGCGTCTTCCGTGGTTGCTGCGGTGGGGGCGTATTACTTGCTATCCGGGCAATACCTGTCTCATGCCAGGACGTTTCTCTGCACCGGCGTTGTCGCGGGTGCGATTGCGTCCGGACTGATGATCTTCCCGACCGGGCACGGCAACGCCGATCAGGTATTCAAATATCAGCCCATCAAGGGGGCGGCGTTTGAGGGACTTTTCAGAACGGAGCGAAAGGCCGGTCTCTATCTGGTCGGACAACCGAATCTTGAAACGATGACCATTGATAATCCGATTGAAATTCCAGGCGTGCTCAGTTTTCTCGTGTACAACGATCTCTATGCCAGGGTACAGGGGCTCGATGCGTTTCCTCGTGATGAGTGGCCGGATAATCTTCCGCTCCTCTACTACGCCTATCACGTCATGGCGGGATTGGGGACGATTTTTGCGCTTCTCTTTGGCGCGGCGCTCCTCTCATTGTGGCGGGGCCGGCTGTTTCATATGAAATGGCTCCTGTGGTGGCTGATGCTTTGCGCCCCGTTCCCGTACATTGCCACGTCTGCCGGGTGGATGACTGCCGAACTGGGGCGGCAACCCTGGCTGGTGTATGGGTTGTTGCGGACATCGCACGGCACCTCGCCGCTCGTGCATTCGGGGAATGCACTCTTTACGTTAATCGGATTTCTGGGGTTGTATATGCTGCTTGGATTGCTGTTCGTCTTGCTTGTGAGCAAAGTCATTCGACAGGGACCCGGCTCCTCCGGCGCATCGGAGATGCGCACGCATCATGGAGCAAGCCTGTAATGGAAACGGCGTGGTTTATCATTATCACCGTGATGCTGGCCATGTATGTGGTCTTGGATGGCTTTGATTTCGGCGTCGGCATCGTCTATCCGTTCGTGGCTCGGACCGAAACGGAGCGGCGAACGGCGCTCACCTCCATCGGTCCCGTATGGAATGCCAACGAGGTGTGGTTGATCGCTGCTGCTGCCGTGCTGTTCTTCGCCTATCCCAAGGCCTACGCGGCCGGGTTTAGCGGGTTCTATCTGGCGTTGATCCTGGTGCTATGGTTGCTTATCTTTCGCGGCCTGGCGTTGGAGTTGCGGACACAAGTCGATCATGTGTTGTGGAAGCAGGCTTGGGATACGGCCTTTACCACCTCCAGCGTGCTCCTGGCGACTGTCTTTGGCACGGCATTGGGCAATTTAATTCGAGGGGTGCCCCTCAATCGAGAGGGGTATTTCTTCGTTCCGTTCTGGACGGATTTTCGGCCCGGGTCGGATCCGGGGATTCTCGATTGGTTTACCATGCTGTTTGGGCTGACGAGTGTGGTGATCCTGGGGTTCCATGGAGCGAATTACCTCGTTGTGAAAACAGAAGGTATCTTATATCAACGGGCCGTCTCCATCGCATGGATCCTGGGGTGGGCGTCGGTCGGGTGCACGGCGCTGACCGTGATGGCCGTGCCAATGGTCCAACCAAACTTGAGTCTCAACTTTTCCCGTCATCCCGTGGTGTATCTTGCGCCGGTGATCGGAGTCATTGTGCTAGGGTACGGTCTATATTTCCGGCTTTGCCGGCGGGATATCGCTGCATTTCTTGCGTCCTGTATCTTTATTTTTCTGATGCTCGTCAGCGTGATGTTTGGCATGTACCCGTACATTTTGGTCTCAACAACTGATTTGGCATTCAGTCTCACCGTGTTTAATGCAGCCACTGATTCCTATGGATTAGCCTCAGGGATCGTCTGGTTTGCGGGTGGGTTTCTGCTTATTCTGGCCTATCAGATCTATCTCTATTTTCAGTTCCGTGGAAAGACCCGCTTAGATGATGCGCATTGATTATGCGTCACTTCTCAGCCGATGTGATCCTGTAACTGGCTGGCGAACGGTTGCTTCCCGCCTCGTGCGGGTGAGGTGCGATCAGCGCTTTACTTGGGGAGGCATATAGGAAGTCATCTCGAGGGCGAGTTCCTTCGCAATGTCCTTGAGATTCGGCCTGAAAAACATATAGCTGCTGGACCGTTCATGGCGCGCTTTCCAGACCGTGGTTCCGGTAGTGGCATCGATGAGACGAATGCTTAAGCCCACGCGGCCCACGTTGTCGCCTTCCTTGCGGATGTACTCCCACGAATTGACCCGCACCACTAAGAATGAATCGACGTTGAGCGCTTTCCCGAGCGTGATGGCCGACTCTTTGTCCGATTGTCCGGTCATTTCCAGCCGGGAGAAGTAGAATACGAGCGAGTCGAAGGCTTCTTTCGATCCCTGAAAAATATCCGTCACGCTCTCGGGGGGCATGACTCGTTCGATGTGCCCCATTCTCCGGAGCGCAATCGCCAGCACTTCCTGAATATCCTCGCGGGCACTGTCGTATTGGCTGGACATCGGAGGCAATACGGCGATGGCCTGGGGGTGGAATATCTTGGCGCCCGGGCCTTCCCACACTTCCTGCAACCCGCCGCATCCGGCCAGTAACAGGGCGCCGGTGAGTACCGCACCGAGTCTGATGTGTGACAGCTGAGACATACCGTCAATATACCACGTTAGAACGTTGCGGAGATGGAGCCGGATACTAAGGCTCCCTGTTCACGGAAATCATACCCGCCGCCGACATCGGCGCGAAAGAAGAAAATACGCAGGCCCAATCCCGCCGTGGGGATGAATGGCGTGGCGGCATCCTTCATGTTTTTGAACGTGCCGATCCGAAGGGAAAGAAACTCGGAGAGCAACGTCTGTTCCGCGCCCAAACTCAAGAGCTGGCTTTTAACGTCCGGTAATATGGTTCTGTTTGCGGTGATATCGACATCGGCCGTGAGAGTCAGCGTCGAATAAGGATTGATGGCCATGCCGGCTCGGACTTGAGGAAACAGCTTGATCTCGCCTCCGCGGGAGTCATCCAGAACCGGTTTGTTGATATCTTTCGCCACGATTCCAAACCGAACCCACGAGGTGGGCTTATAAATTGCGCCCAGGTCGATGCCATAGGCGGTGGAAATGGTCGGCTTGCCGAAATTATTGCTGATTGTGACGCCATTGCCGCCTTGAAGCGGAACGGTACCGGAATAGGCCGCGCCCTGGATAATTTTTCCCGTGACGCCGATTGAGAACGTCTTGTCGGCAAAGGCATAGGCGTAGGAAAGTGACGCCTGCCTGGCTTCCAAGCCAAGTAACGTCATCGTCCCGGCTACGGACGGGCCGGCGGTTACACTCAACGGCGTACTGATATATCCCCCGCCGGTCGCCACATCCGATACGTTAAACCCGAACGCATGCTCGCCGAAATGTCCTTTGATGTAAAGCCCGGCGGATCCGTTCACCGACAGGTTGGCGCCTGGCTGATTGAGGCGAGCGGCAATATCTTGAGCTCTCGCGGCAGCGTTCGGATCGCTGGAGTTGAAGTCTTCCAGATCGCGAATGGCCTCGCCAAACCCGCGGCGATCGATCGCTTGCCCGCCGCCCTGGATCCGAATATCCACGGTCTGGGTCATCGCCAGGCCGGCCGGGTTCCAATAGGTGGCGAGCGCATCCGTGGTTACTGCCACGCCGGCGCCTCCCATACCGGTCGCACGTGGTCCGACCGTGACGAATTCCGCAGCCATGGCCTGCGCCGCAAGACCGGCCAGGGCGGCTGTCAGTAGAATATGTCGAAGGACACTGTGCATGCGGCCCCTATCAGCTGCGGTTTGCGTTTCAGCTCGACATCAGCATGCCCTGTGAGGCTCGATCGGTCAACAATTAGTAGGATGCGAGAACACAGCTGGCGAATTGCTTCAGCATGCTGTTAGACGATCATGCCATCCTGCATGTAAACGATGCGGTCGGCCTGGGCGGACAACTTGTC
>MSXM01000076.1:7868-16357 GCA_002083565.1 Nitrospira sp. ST-bin4
TCTCCGCTATGGGTGTCCAGATTGCCCGTCGGTTCATCGGCCAATACGAGATCCGGTTTCTGCATCAAGGCCCGCGCCATCGCGACACGCTGTTGTTCGCCGCCGGACAGCTCACCAGGCTTGTGCTGCAGGCGCGCCCCCAATCCTACTTCGGTGAGTAGCGCGGTCGCTTCGGCTTCGACAGAGGCGGGATCCCGCCTCTGGACCAGGGCCGGCATGCCGGCGTTCTCCAGGGCCGTGAACTCCGGCAACAGGTGATGAAACTGGAACACAAAGCCGATGCGCCGATTGCGAAAATCAGCCTGCTGCGTCTCCGTCAGTTGGAATAAATCCTGGCCATCGATGGTTACCGTGCCGCGGCTGGGCTTGTCGAGTGTGCCGATGATATGGAGCAGGGTGCTTTTCCCGGCTCCCGAGGCTCCGACAATAGCGATGAGTTCGCCACGCTTGATCTCAAGGTTGATTCCCTTGAGGACTGGCAGCTCATGGGACCCCATCGAAAAGGACTTGTGAAGATCCGTGACTTTGATCATAGGGGCATTGTCAACCGGCATCGGTCATTCGTAGCGTAATGCTGCGACCGGTTCCAGCTTGGCCGCCTGGTTCGCAGGGTATACGGTCGCGACAAAACTGATCAGGATGGCCGAGCCGGCCACGAGCAGGACGTCCTCGGCCAGCACATGAACGGGAATTTTCGAAATATAGTAGACGCTCGCGTCGAACGTCCAAAACCGTTCGATCAGCCACAGAAACGTATAGCCCAGCGGGATGCCGATGGCCGTTCCGGAAAACCCGATGATCAACCCATTCAGCATGAAGATGCGGCGGATGCTGCGCCTGGTCGCGCCCATGGCCTTGAGGATGGCGATTTCTTTCTGCTTTTCCGTGACGATCATCGTGAGTGTGCTCACGATGTTGAACGAGGCCACGATGGTAATCAGAACGAGCAGCAGAAACATCATCGTTTTTTCCAGCTTCAGAGCCGAGAAGAGATTGCGGTTCATCTGCATCCAATCTCTGGCGCCGTGGCTGAAGCCCAGCTCGTGTTCGATGTTGCGGGCGATCTCGTCGGCGCGGAATACGTCCGTCACCTTCACCTCGATGCCGGACACGCTGTCTCCCATGTTGAAGAATTTCTGCGCTTCGCCGAGTTCGATATAAGCCAGGGAGGAGTCGTATTCGTACATGCCGGAATGGAAGAGGCCCACGACGGCGAAGGTGCGAATCTTCGGCACCATGCCCATCGCGCTGATCGGCCCGACGGGAGACACGACGTTAATGATATCGCCGGTAAAGACACCCAGCCGGGCCGCCAGTTCTCTGCCGAGAATAATCCCGGGCTTTTCGACCATCTGCGCCTCGCCTTGCGGGTCGTCAACCGGAGCCTGGCGTACCTTGACGGGTGTGAGCAGATCGGCCAGTTGTCCCGTCGCCATGTTCTTGGCCAATTCGGTGACCTGGGATTCGCGCTCCGGGTCGATGCCGCGCAGCACGATGCCTTGCACGCCGGACTGCGTGGTGAGGAGGACCTGGCGGAGCACGAAGGGCGTTGCGGCGACGACTTCCGGGACCGTTCGTATTTTCTCTACGAGCGGATCGTACTCCGTCATATTTTCTTTCATCCGCTCCTGCACGATGATATGGGCCGTGGTCCCGAGAATCTTGGCCTGAATATCTTCCTTGAAACCGGTCATGATGCCGACGGTGCCGATCAGCGCCGCCACGCCCAGCGTGATGCCGGCGATGGAAACGAATGTATTGAGCGAAATGGTCCGATTGCGGCGCTTGGCGCGCAGGTACCGGAGCCCGACGAAAATCTCATAAGGGAGGGCCATCGCTATTTCTCAGGCCTTAATTGAGGGAAGAGCACTACATCGCGAATAGAGGCCTGATTGGTGAAGAGCATGATCAGGCGATCGATGCCGATGCCTTCACCGGCTGTCGGGGGCATACCGAACTCCAGCGCGCGGAGAAAGTCCTCGTCAACGAGATGGGCTTCTTCATCCCCTGCCTCCCGCTGGGCCGCCTGGCCCTCGAATCGCTCTCGCTGATCCAAAGGGTCGTTCAACTCGGAGAACGCATTGGCGATTTCCCTGCCTGCGATGTAGAGCTCGAACCGGTCGGTGAGCGAGGGGTCCGAGTCCTTGCGTCTGGCCAGCGGCGAAATTTCGATGGGGTAGTCCGTGATAAACGTAGGCTGCTGGAGATTGGGCTCGACGGTTTCCTCGAAAATGGCATTCACGATATTGAAGAGCGAATCATCTGAATCGACCGGTACGTTGAGGCGCCGGGCTGCGGCCAGCGCCTGGGTGCGATCGCTCAGGACGGCGGGATCGAGCTTGTTCACCTCGATGATCGACTGGTGGTACGACCAGCGCCTCCACGGGGGGGCCAGCGTGATCTGCTGGCCCTGATACTCGATGACGGTCTTGCCGAGAATCTGCTGGGCCAGTGAGGAGACCATTTCTTCGGTCAGTACGATCAGGTCATGGTAGTCCGCGTAAGAGACGTAAAACTCCAGCATCGTGAATTCGGGATTGTGAATCGTCGAGATGCCCTCGTTCCGAAAGTTCCGGTTGATCTCGAACACCCGTGGAAATCCGCCGACGATCAGGCGCTTCAAGTACAGCTCCGGCGCGATGCGTAAATATAAATCGACGCCAAGCGCATTGTGATGCGTGACAAACGGCTTGGCTGTCGCGCCGCCTGGAATCGGATGCATCATCGGCGTCTCGACTTCCAGGAATCCCCGTTCGATCAGAAAGGCCCGGATGCCGGCGATGATCCTGCTTCTGGTCGCGAAGATCTGATGGACCTCGGGGTTGGCAATGAGGTCAACGTAGCGCTGGCGATAGCGGGTCTCAACATCTGTTAACCCGTGCCACTTTTCCGGGAGCGGACGGAGCGCTTTGCTGAGAAACGTTAATTGATGTACCTCGACTGTAAATTCATTTGTCTTGGTGCGAAAGAGTACCCCGGTCACGCCGATCCAGTCTCCGAGATCGAGCTGCTCCGTGACGGTGTAGGCCTGCTCGGAGAGCAAATCCTTCTTGAGGTAGACTTGTAGGCGGTCTGATCCGTCTTGCAGCACGGCAAAGCCGGCCTTTCCAAAACGGCGCAGGGCCACCACGCGGCCTGCGATAGTGCAGGGAATCTTCTCCTGCTCCAAGACCTCTTTGGTCTTCTCGCCGTGCAGCTTGATGAGCAGGCCGGCCCGGTCTTTGACTTCGAAGCGCGCCCCGTACGGAGCCACGCCCGCCTGGCGGAGGTGATCGAGCTTCTTGATCCGTTGTTGTCGCTGTTCGTTCAGTTCATCCATAATTGGTCTGTCTGGTCTGTTTGGTCTATTTTGTTTGTCTGGTTCGTCTGGTCTGTTCTGCCGGTCTGAACCAGATAGACCAGACAGACCAAGCACCAGAGAAACAGTTCTTACAGGTCGTCGTCCGGTCCGCCGACGGGTTGTGCCGGGACACTTCCCTTGACAAGCTTCCTCTTCAAATAGGCCTCGATGAATCCGTCGATATCGCCGTCCATGACGGAGGAGACATCGCCGGTTTCGTGGGCGGTCCGGTGGTCTTTCACCATCTGATAGGGCTGGAACACATAGGACCGGATCTGGCTGCCCCACGCGATGTCCTTCTTTTCTCCGACGATCGCGTTGAATTCCGCTTCTTTCTTCTGCTGTTCCCGCTCATACAGACGCGCCTTCAAAATTTTCATCGCCCCGTTTCTGTTCTGCAGCTGCGAGCGCTCGTTCTGGCATTGCACGACGATGCCGGTCGGCAGGTGCGTGATGCGGATCGCTGTTTCGACCTTGTTGACGTTTTGGCCGCCGGCGCCGCCCGCGCGGAATGTGTCGATTCTCAGGTCTTTATCCTCGATCGCGACGTCGATGTCTTCACTCAACTCCGGATAGACGAATACCGAGGCGAATGAGGTATGCCGCCGTTTGTTGGAGTCGAACGGGGAGATGCGCACCAGGCGGTGGACACCGGCCTCTGCCTTTAAATACCCGTAGGCATAGGGGCCGGTAATCGAGAGGGTCGCGCTCTTGACGCCGGCTTCGTCACCGGCCAGCAGATCCAAGGTCTCGACCTTGAACTTTTTGGTTTCCGCCCACCGCACATACATGCGCAGCAGCATTTGCGCCCAGTCCTGGGATTCTGTTCCGCCGGCGCCCGGATGAACTTCGAGAATCGCGTTGTTCGGATCCAGCTCGCCCGACAACAGCATTTCCACACGCAACGCTGCAAGGCGGGGCTCCAGCCGGTTCAGCTCCGCCGTCAGCTCTTGTTCGAGCGCGGCATCGCCGCTTTCGGTCGCCAGTTCCAGGAGGGCGTTCAGATCACCCAGCTTGGATTCGACGTCGCGCCATGTTGCCAGTTCGCGCTCGATTGTCGCTTTCTTTCGGCTGACAGCGGCGGCGGCGCGGGCATCGCTCCAAAAATTGGGCTGCCCCATCTGGGCTTCCAGCTCTTCCAGGTCGGCGGTCATGCGGGCGAGGTCAAAGATGCCCCCGTAACTCGGAGACTTGCTCTCCGATGGCGCGGACACGGACTTGCACGTAATCAAACAACATTGAACGATCTTCCTCCCGTTACGCGGGCTCGATAGCGGTTGTGCCGGGGGCGGGTTCCTCCGTGCGGAAGTAACCGTACAGGCACAGAAACGCGCAGATTATAGCACAGCCGTAGGCAAACACATCTCCGTAGTAGCTATAAAAAGTGCGGGAGTTCCTGATCGGGATTGCGGCTTTCAGCGCATGTTCCGTGAACAGGGGCGTCGCATCCAGGATGCGGCCGTACGGATCGATGAAGCCTGAAATTCCGGTGTTGGCGGAACGCGCGAAGGCCAGATGGTTTTCCACTGAACGGAAGACGACCATGGAAAAATGTTGCGCAGGTGCCGACGATGGCCCGAACCAGCCGTCATTGGTGATGGTGACAAGAAACTCCGCGCCGTTGTCCGCAAATCGCCGGACCAGGTCAGGGAAGATCACTTCATAGCAAATGGCCACACCGAACTTCACGGGCCGCGAGCCGGCCGGACTGCCGCCGCGCAACGACTTGGGTGTAAACGACAAAATCGTCGGACCCGGCCCTGCTTCGAAATCGCCGATCCCTTCCACCAACTTGTCGAGAAAGAACAGCAGCGACGATTTCAGTGGAATATATTCTCCGAACGGCACGAGATGGTGCTTGTCGTACCGGCCGAGCAGGGTGCCGTCTGTCCCCAACAGATAGGCGCTGTTCAAGAGATAGGGTCTACGGTCCGGATAGAATCGTAACGCCGGGCTTCCAGTGAGGATCGGCGCTTGTGCCCGGGCCGCCCACTCAATGAGCTTCATTTGGTAGTCCTGCTCCCGTTCCAGGACGAACGGCGTTGCCGCTTCCGGCCAGACGACCAGGTCTGTGCCGATGCCCAGCTTGGCGGTCAGCCGCTCGAATCGCTGCATGGTCTCATCGCGGTACTCGGCATCCCATTTCACGGCCTGGTCGATGTTGGGTTGCACGACTCCCACGGTAACGGAGAATTTTGACTGTGTGGGGTTTCCCTCCATCAACACGGAAGAGCTATAGAGCCATGACAGCACCATGAGGACTGCCGTGGTCGTGAGCAACTCCCATGGGAGCTTGACCGGGTGAAAACCACGAAAGAAGGGCATCAACCATAAGATCAGCTCGGCAATCGCCAGGTTGACCAGTACGATCAGGAAGGAGACGCCATAGACCCCTGTGTGATCCGCAATCTGAATCAGATCCAGATTCTGGTATTGCGAATAGCCAAGAAGGCACCAGGGAAGGCCCGAGAGAGCATAGGTGCGGACCAGCTCAAGCGTGACCCAGATGCAGGGGGCGAAGAAAATCCCATAGCGCGGGATCAGCTCCCGCAGCCAGACGACGGCCAGACTGTAGAACCCGACATAGAGTCCGAGATAGGCGGTCAGCAGCAAGAGGATGGCGTAGCTGACGGGGAGGGGAACCTTGCCGTAGGTCGTCATGGCCGTGACGACCCATTCCATGATGCCGGTAAATCCGATAAGGCCGGTCAGCCATCCGATCCAAAAGGCGCGCCGCCGGGAGCACTGATCGAGGGCCAGATGCAGCGGAATCAGGGCGGCCCAGGCCAGCAACCCGAATTCAAAGTTGGGAAAGCACAGCGGTAATAAGACACCGCTCGCGCAGGCAAAGAGGATCTGGCGCGAACGAGGCAGGTCCATTGCGGGCTACGATAGCGAAAGCNNCGGGACTTGCAAGGGAACGGGGGGATTGCAAAAGTCACTGCCTCGCCATCCGGAGGGTAGTCGAAAGGGCAACACATGGCATGAATCATGCGGGCCGGGAATAGCCTTGTGCATGACGAAGAGTTTACTTGACTGAATTCGGCTCCAGGCCTATCGTACCTCTTGTGGGGGGAGTTAACGCCCCGAGGGAATATGGTTCATAAGGGGATCGAGTGTGAGGACGGTGTGCAGGACCAGCTTGTACTGGGAAGCCTAAAATCCTCCCAAGGTCTCCGTCGTACCTAATCGTCCTCGGTTAGGTGCGTGCTCCTCCCACCCAAATCTCTACATCGGTCATCGTCTGCCCATACTGCTCTCGTCTGTTTGTACAGCTGAGGGGCGGTCGTTCTTCTTTTCGCCGCTCGTGAAGCGTATCTCGTCCTTCGACGATGCTCAGGACGGTGAGCCTGTCGAACCGTATCTTGCAAACCAAGAATAGGACACCCTCCCTTTCCGTCCTGCGCTTCACGCTTCACGAGATACGTTTCATGAGAAATGCGCTGGTCGGCTCGCGTTACCGTTGCCATTCCTGCCGGGTTGGGGAGGGGGTGATGAATACCGCCTGCTATACTTTCATCAAGATGAATGTCTACGGCCTACTCAGCCTCTTGCTCTGGCTGGTGCTGTTCCCGGCAGTGGGAACGGCTGGACTCTATCAATGGACTGATGCGCAGGGGAATCTCCATATTACCGATACGCCGCCGCCGGTTCCTGAAAAGAAGCCGGCGCCTGTAGTTGAGGTGGCTCCACCGGTTTCTCAATTTGCACCACAGAAAAAGACGTCGACAAAGGGTCAGACTTCGGTGGGACGACCCCAGGCTGAAATTCGCCCTGTGCCGGATCTGACGTCTGCCCCGCAGTCGTCTCGCAATGCCAGCAATCACTCGATGCTGAGCAGTCTGAATCAGGCCCAGGCGACAACGACAAGTCCTTGGCAGGTATTTGAAGGGAATGCGGCAAGTACCAAGGCCGCTGTTCAGCGTTGGACCGACGAAAAGGGTATCGAACACTTCGTCGATGCCGTGCCTGACACGCGACGGCGCTAGCCAGGAGTGCGTATGAGAGGCTTCAGGGTGTTTTCCCCTATGCTGTATATTCTCGTCCTCCTAGGAGTTGTCATCGAAGGGCTGCTGCCGTGCGATTCGGCTGCCGCGCTCCCCCGCGTACCTGCCGAGTTTTCAGAAGATGGACGTATGGCCGTCGTGCAGACGGCCGGCGATCTCGCTATCTGGGACATCGAGGCCAAGACCGTGGCCGGGAAGGTTCCGCAAATCCAGTGCGACCAGGTCAGATTCTTGAAGCAAGACGGCTGGGTGCTGTGTGCGGGGAACGGCGTGACGATTTATGATTGGAAGCGCCAGATGGCTGTGGCCAAGATCCCACCGGAAGGGAAGCAAGCCATGCGCGTGTTGGCCTATTCGCGCGAGGCGGATCGCATGGTCGTTCGTCAGGGCAATGAGGCGGTCAGCGTCTGGCATATCGGCGATAAATTGATACCGCTGAAGCATATTCCGCTTGATGCGGAAAAGGACGTGCTCTCGGCTGCCGCGTCGCCCGATACAAAGACACTGGCGGTGACACAGGGCCGGAAAATTCTCCTCTATGACCTTCTGGGCACGGCCGTGCGCGATATGGTGATGAAAGAAGGGCACCCGCACGATCTGCTCTTTGCGCCGGGCAGTCCGATATTGGCGGCGAGTATCGGGAATACGATACTGCTGCTTGATACCGAGCAACGCACGATTCGCGCGCGGGCTACGTTGACGAGCGCAGAAGGCGCGCGCGGCCGTTTGGTGCCTCGTGTGTTTTCACTCGACGGCAGCCGGCTTGTGGCGGGCAACGGGCAATGGAGTTATCCGGTCTTCGAGGTTGAGTCGGGCAGGTTGCTGGCTTTGACGGAATTCACCTATGTGGATCGGGAACGGGGCGTGCGGTCCAACATCCAGCTCCATACGGCTGATATCTCCGATGACGGTGACTATTTGGTCGGGCAGCCGGAACATCCTTCCACGCTGCAGATCTGGGATCTCCGGACCGGTACGATGTTGCCGGATCTATGCGGAGACGATTGCCGCAACATGGGGCCAGGTGTCGCGCTGCTCAGATGGTCGCCTGATGGGTCGAAGATTCTCGTGGAAATGAATGGCGGGCGGAATGCCGAGGTGGCCGGGAAGGTGTCTCTCTGGGACGTCGGTACGCGCGCGCC
>MSXM01000076.1:16402-33088 GCA_002083565.1 Nitrospira sp. ST-bin4
CGCCGCCGTCTCCGCACGCTGCCGGGTCCTCTGCTCCATCGGCAGGTTCGGCGTTTGTCCATGCATCGGCGTTACGCACGATGGCGACGTCTCCCACGGCCAATCTCCTTGTCACGACCGGCGATGACGGTCTGCTGAAGGTCTGGAATCCCGGAAAAGGAACGCTCTTGCGTCGGCTGAAGCTGGCCGCGCCGGCCAGTGCGCTGGGGTTCAGTGCTGATGGGACCATTCTGGCAGCGGGCACCGCTCAGGGAGAGGTCCGTCTGTGGGACACCCGGACATGGCGTGAATTCCCACTCTATTCGAGCCGTCAGGGGCAGATCAATGCACTGCAATTTCTTCCCGGCAATCGATTGCTGGCCATTGCGGGAGAGCAGCCGAAGGTGTCGATCGTGGACTTGAATACGCGCGAGGTGGTGAAGGAACTCTTGCATATGAGCGCGTCTGAGTCCTGCGATGGGAAGGGATGTGTCAGAAAGCGATCGACGCAAGCGGAGGCCGTGCTCACTCTGGCCATGTTGGACGGCAGTCCATTCCTATTGACCGCTTCACAGACCGGACAGGTTGCCTGGGATATCGAGACGTGGACCGAGATCGACAGGCCTGTTGGATTTCCTGAAAACTGGTCGGGCCTTGGATGGAGACGTTCCTATTTGGCCACGACGGCCCGCACCAGGAATCCCATGGCATCTGCCCTCACGGTCTGGGATCCGAGGCGCAACGGCCCTGTTGCCGGCCTGGATATATTCACGAATGGAGACACTGAAGTCGTCGAGAAAGGCGCAACGTTGACGCTGGGTGCGTCCCTGGCCGTTGATCCCTTGAATCGATGGGCCGCCACAAGAGTCGGAGAACAGGTGTCCGTCTGGAATCTGGAGGATCAGGAAAGAAAGAAAACATTCTCGGTGAAAATGCCCTACTTTCTGCATTGGACAGGTGACGGGAAACATTTGGTCGTCTCTACACTCGACCGGAAAGTGCTGGTCTGGTCTGCGGAGACAATGGAACCCGCGCACTTCCTTCTGGACCCCGCCGTCACACGGTAACGCACTCTTCCTGACCAATTCTGCTGTAATCGTGCTTCGCTGCGATCGACTGGTCGATCGTGAGGCGTATCTCGTGAAGCATGAAGCGCAGGACGGAAAGGGAGGAAGTCCCATCTTGGTTTGCGAGATGCGGTTCGACAGGCTCACCGTCCTGAGCGATATGCGTTGAGGTTCTACTCCAAGTGGAACACTGCCGTCCGGGTCAAATAGGAAGATTGGCCATAGGGTTTCTTCACGCGGCTGTTCTGTGTACAATGCCGCGCGATTTCAGTTGCACCGTTCTGTGAGGATGAATGACCAAGAAACACTCAACGCCACCATCGACTGCTGCTTCGACTACCGCCAAGCCATTGTCTGAATCGCCCGCGCAGAAGAAAGCCGCAAAGCCGGAGCAGCAGGTGACCGCCGTCGAAATGGGCGCGCGCCAGCGGGAAATCTCCGTCTCGGAGTTTTTCACAAAGAACCGGCACCTGCTTGGCTTCGACAATCCGCGCAAGGCGCTGTTGACCTGTGTGAAGGAAGCGGTCGACAACGCATTGGATGCCTGCGAGGAAGCCGGCATTCTGCCCGATGTTACGGTGCGGCTGGAGATCGCTGCGACCAATGGAGCGCCGCCGCCGGCCAGCCAGGCCACGCGGTTCCGGATCACGGTGACGGACAACGGCCCCGGCATCGTCCGTCAGCAGATTCCGAGGATTTTTGCGAAGCTGCTCTACGGTTCCAAGTTCCACCGCATGAGAATGAGCCGGGGCCAGCAGGGGATCGGTATTTCCGCCGCCGGCATGTACGGCCAGCTGACGACCGGCAAACCGGTGACGATCATTTCGCGCACCGGGCCGCGCGCCGCCGCGCATTTTTTTGAAGTGCAGATCGACACGAAGAAGAACGAGCCGCTGGTGCATGAGAATAGGCAGATTGAATGGGAGCAGCCGCAAGGTACGCAGGTCGCGATTGAAGTCGAAGGCAAGTACCAGAAAGGCCGGACGTCGGTCGACGAATGGCTGGAACAAACATCCATCGCCAACCCCCACGTCAAACTGACGTATCGCACACCGGAAGGGGAGACGAAGGAATATCCCCGCACCTACCATGAACTGCCGCCGTCGCCGCGGGAGATCAAGCCGCATCCCTACGGCATCGAATTCGGGATGTTCCTCAAGATGCTGCAAGACACGAAGAGCCACTCGGTGTCCGGATTGTTGGCGAGCGATTTTTGCCGGGTCTCGCCGCAATTGGCTGATGAAATCTGCAAGGCAGCGAAGGTGTCGCCGCACACGAAGCCGCGCGATCTGAAGGGATCTGCCGCCGAAACGTTGTATCGGACCATCCAGGATACGAAGATCATGGCGCCGCCGACAAATTGCCTGTCGCCGATCGGCGAGAAAGCGATTCTGTCCGGTCTCTACAAACAGATCAAAGGCGAGTTTTACACGGCGGTGAGCCGGCCTCCGGCGGTGTATCGCGGCAATCCCTTCGTCATCGAAGCGGGGCTGGCCTACGGGTCTGCGCCTCAGGATCAGAACAAGCCCCGGCAGCCGGCGATGCCGAAAGCGGAAGGCGAGCGGGATGAGGAAGATTCGGAACTCGCGCGCGTGATCCGTTATGCGAACCGTGTGCCGTTGCTCTACCAGCAATCAGCCTGTTCGACGTTCAAAGCGGTTCTGAGCACGACGTGGAAAAATTACGGCGTCACGCAATCCCGCGGCGCGTTGCCGGGCGGGCCGATGGTGATATTCGTCCACATGGCGTCGGTCTGGGTACCCTTCACGAGCGAATCCAAAGAGGCGATCGCCGACTACGACGAAATCCAGAAGGAAATCACGTTGGCCTTGCGCGAGTGCGGCCGGCGGCTGGGATTATTCTTGCGCCGCCGTGAACGGGCTGCGAGCGAATACCGGCGGAGAAACATCTTTGAGTTGTACATCGAGGAAGTCGTTGAGGCCTGCAATCGACTCAAGGGCGGCACGCTGCCGAAAGAAAAACTCAAGGCGCAGCTCCAGAAGATCGCCACCTCGCGCACCGGCGGACTGAAGACCGATGAGGCGCTGGGCAAGACCGGCGCAGGGCCTGAAGGCTTGCCCCATTCCATCATCGTGACGGCAGAAGGAGTCGAAGGTGAAGTCGATCTTGCCGCTCGGGTGCAGGCCGATGCCGCAACAACGCCGGTCGAACCGAATCCGCCCGGCGATACAGCGCCGATTGCAAAAGAGGCCAAGGGACAGGGAAAGAAAGCGACCAGCACAAAGGCGAACGGTGCCAAGCCTCCCAAGGGGAAGGCGGTTCAGATGCCGCTCTTCAACGGGCCTGATCGAGCAGCCAAGCCAGATAAACGAGACAAACGAGATAAACAAGACAAACCAAACAAGCCGGTTCCCGCTTCGAAGCCGCGAGGAAAGAAATAGGACGTATGGCCGCCAAGCAGAGAAAGACCACCACGGTTGAAAGGAAGCTCATCGGCGTGGCCGACGTCGTTATCACGGCGGCGGAACGGTCGAAGGATCCGACGCTCGAGATCCCGATTCGCGCTCTGTCGAATGTTTCGTTCAATGCACGCAAGGGCTTGATTGAGATGGGGAGCAAGAAGCAGGCTCGCTCTTTTTTTAATGTCGGCATGGCCAAGAAATTCATGCAGACGGTGTTGGTAGCGGATGCGTTGTCGGAATTGCAGCGGGCGGAGCTGACGACCTCGCTTCGAGAAATTTACTATCGGACGAAACACACCATCCAGGATTCGCATGAAAACACGTTCGACACGCAAGACGAATCTGATCCGGTGATTGAGGATCTGGAAGTCTCGCTCTCTGCGTTGCGGGAAGAGCTGCATGTCCGCGCGGAAAACAGCGGCAGCATCGTCGGGCCGGTCGTGTTCGGCGATGACGGGGATCGCGTGGATTGTGCCAGGCTGGGCAAGGGCGGCTATTCAGTGCCCTCGATCGTGGAACCGGAGTATCTGGAGATCCGGCGCTGCACGGCGGACTTCGTCCTGCTCGTTGAAAAAGGCACTCAGTGGAACCGGTTGTCGGAAGATAAATTTTGGCGGCGCTACAACTGTGTGTTGCTGACGGGTAACGGCCAGCCTCCTCGCGGTGTCCGTCGATTGGCGAGACGGCTGCATGAAGAACACCGGCTGCCCGTCTACGTGTTGGTCGACAACGATCCGTGGGGCTACTACATTTATTCCGTTATCAAACAAGGCTCGATCAATCTGGCGTTTGAAAGCCAGCGCATGGCAATTCCAAAAGCTAAGTTTATCGGTTTGTCGAGCGCCGACCCCGAACGCTACGAGCTGCCGCGCAACGTCGGCATCAAGCTCAATGAGAAGGACATTGCGCGCGCGAAAGAATTGATGAATTATGAGTGGTTCAAAAAGCCGGCGTGGCAGGCGGAGATCAAGCGGATGCTCACGAGCGGGCTCAAGTACGAGCTCGACGCGCTGGCGAACAAGGACTTTCAGTATCTGACCAAGAAGTATCTGCCGAGAAAGCTCAAAGAGAAAGACTGGCTGGACTAGTCCGCAGTTTCGTATCTGGTCGGTCAGTTGAAGGAAAGAGCTTATGGCGTATGGCTTATGGCACGAGACCGGAGAATGAATCAGAGGGCCCATGCGCTGATCCGATCACGTGCTATACGCCATCAGCTATACGCTCCTGTTCCCAACGGGATTTGCTTGCCTCGCTGAGCGCTCTCGCTTCTACGAACCCCCTATGAAAACTTTGCCCGCCTGGACTGCGCCTCTTCGGGACTGGCAGCGCCGCGCCCTATCGGCGGTGTGCGCCCATCCGGCCATGGATTTTCTGGCGATGGCCACGCCTGCCGCCGGGAAAACGCGCTTTGCCCTGGCTGTTGCGCATCACTATCTGGCGGCAGGGGCTGCGGTCAGAGTACTGGTGGTGTGTCCGACCAATCACTTGCGCGGGCAATGGTCGGACGCCGCCGGCAAGATCGGTCTGCACCTTGATCCGGCCTTGACGAATGAACAGGCCGTGGAAGCGTCTGACTATCACGGCGCCGTGGTGACCTATCAGCAAGTCTGCCTGGCCCCGGCGATCTTTCAGCGAGCCTGTAAGAGTAAAAAGACCCTGCTCATTCTCGACGAGCTGCATCACGCCGGCGACGGAAAGAACTGGGGGAAAGCGCTCCGTACCGCTTTTGAGCCGGCGGTGTTCCGGCTGATTCTGTCCGGCACACCATTCCGCTCGGATAACAATCCAATCCCCTTCATTCGTTATGAGCAGGGGGAGAGCCGGGCCGATTTCGCCTATGGCTATACCGACGCGATCGGCGACGGTGTGTGCCGTCCGATCGTGTTCCCCAGTTACGAGGGCGAGCTGACCTGGTTTTCCGAAGGCCGTGAGCATACGGCCACGTTTGAAGACGGCCTCACGTTCGATCGGCAGCGGGAACGGTTGAAGACGGCGCTGTTGCAAGAGACTTGGCTCGGTCCGGTCATTGCCGATGCCCATGCGCAGCTCACCCGATTGCGCAAGGAAGAACAACCGGACTCAGGCGGACTGATCGTGAGCATGGATCAAGACCATGCCCGCTGGGTGGCGGATCTCGTCGGTCGCATCACCGGCGTCAAAGCGGCCGTCGCGGTCTCGGACGATCCAGCTGCATCCGGCGTGATTGAGGACTTTGCCGGACACAAGAAACAGCAATGGCTGGTTGCGGTCAATATGGTGAGTGAAGGCGTGGACATTCCACGTCTTCGTGTCGGCGTATACGGTACGAACGTGCTGACAGAAATGTATTTCCGGCAGGTGGTCGGGCGGTTCGTCCGGATGCAGGACGGGATGCCCAAGCCGCAACGGGCCTGGCTCTATTTGCCTAAAGATCCGGTCCTGGCTCATTACGCGAGGCAGATCAAGGCGGAGCGCGATCATGTGTTGGAAGATATCATGCCGGCCGGCCAGCGGGACCTCTTCGGCCGTGTTACGGTCTCGACGAACGAGTACATGCCGCTGATGGCCGTGGCCAGGGTGGACAGCGTGATCGGCGAGGAGGACGTGAGAGGGGAGAGCCAGACGGCGCTCTCAGCTGAACCGCCGGTCTCACTCCATGAGCAGAAGCAGGATCTGCGCGAACTCCACCGGTTGCTCGTCAGTGCTGTTGCGAGAGCGGGTGGTATCGACCATCGCCGGCTGAACGCCGAATTGATCGCGCGCACCGGGAGCCGTGTCGATCAAGCCACGGTCGAGCAGCTTCGGAAGCGCATTCAATTGTTGGAGCGATGGAAGGATCAAGGTTACGACGGGAAGCGGTGAGTCAGCCACATGGCGGCCGATCAATTCGTAGCGGCTTCTTTCTCGCGCAGGTACTTGTCGAACAGGAAGGTGCCGAACGGCAGGATAGAGGCGACAAAGGCCTGTATGCAGAATCTGTTGTCCCATCGATATGCAGTGCGCAGCCTGACCAGCTGGCCGACATAGAGCAGAAACAAAATGCCGTGGATCGCCCCCACGATTCTGACGGCCAGCGGCATCCCCATGAAGTACTTCATCGGCATGGCGATGCACAGCAGGATCAGAAAAGACGTCCCCTCCGCTAACGCGGTCATCCTAAATGCTCGGATCGGACTCATTGGCATCGATCTTTCTGCTTCTCTAAACGAAGTCTGTCGTGAGGTAACATGAAACGCTCGCAGCCGATACACCTGGACGCGGTTCGTGCGGTGTTCAGGCGGATAAGCCTGCGCACATTGTCATGAACTTTTAAACAAGTGTCAATGAGACCCGCCGGGATAAGACCTTCAAGCTGGCCTGCCTATTCGTGAATGCACTTTTCCGTAATTTCCGGTCCGTTCCGGAGTCCGCAAGACGCGGCGCCAGCGACAGACTCGAAGGAGCCCTCAACATATCTAACGAGCGGTTCTCTCTGGAGGGGTGGGAGTGGAGCAGGGGCCGGGGAGTATCGGACCACACACCCCACGGCTGTCAGGCCGTAGGGTGTGCACTGTACCGCGATCCGATCGGCTTAGTTCGGCGGCAGCATCCAATAGCACCAGCCGAGAATAATTGGGGCTGCCACATACATGGCCTTTTTCCCGAAGGCATCATTTACCCCATAGATGAGAATGCCACCGATGAAGACGAAATAGATCCAGCCGATTCCCCGATAGCTGGCACTGTGGTCGGCCGCCAAAGCGAGGGCAGGTGATCCGAGGATCAGTCCGGCTGAGATTGTGGTTAACCGTTTCATCGCGGTCTCCTTCCGAGATAGGTGAAGGGATGGGACATGTTGCTGAAACAGGGGACAGTGGCAGACACAAGAACGCCCTCGTAGCGATGGAGCGCCAGGAGGGCGTGTGCAGTTCTCGAATGAGGCTCTCTGGGGGGGCGGAAAAATCTAGCCAGAAGTCACAGGACACCTCTTTGTCTAACGGCCTGAGCCATGCTGTGCTTTCCAGCCCAGGAAGTCAAACCGACAACTGTATGGGGGACATAAAGGGGCTGTCCCACTCATATTCGTCTTGAACACACTGATGAGCAGGGGCTGTAAGTCGTTCTTAATGGGGAGCGGTCGCCTCATATTTTTCGATGAGATTTTTTTCATTTTGCTCTAATCCTATCTTCATGTGACAGGACTATGGTGGAATCACTGACGCGACGTTCAGCCGATGGCAGAGACCATAGGAGAAGGAGGAGGGAGCATGAAACAGATGATCACATCTACACCGGTGGTGAGATTGGGAGTGAAGAGGTTGGCGCCGCACCATCTTTGGGAGTTGGCCGGAAGATTGTTCAGGCTCAATGCAGAGCGGTGGCAGCGGCGGGCGCTGTTCTACGAGCAGCACCGCGACTATTTCCCACGGTTATCTGCCGGTCAATTTGTCGAACGGTGCCGTCAATTGGAAGCAACGTACCGGCGACTTGCGGAGACCATGTTCGCGCTACCGACCAAACGCCAGTGGGCGCCGGTCCGTACGATGGTCTTGCGGAGAAAACAGGAGAGAAGGGCCGTACTGCCTGACCACCGGGCATTGATTTCAGTTCGGTGAGAAGCCAGGGGTGAGCATAAGAGGTTTGCCCAGCTGAAGGTTGAGGGAAGAGGGGCGACTACCGGGATACAATGGGGGTAGCCGGGACTACTGGCTTACCATCGCACTGCTCGCCCCCACCCTGTAATTTCACTCTGACCCATAGCCCTTTCTAATTCTGACTCAAGACCTGATCTCACTGAGGACCCGCCCCGCCTTCTCTCCGTCCGCACTCAAGGTTTCAGCGCCGGCCGGATGTGGTAAGCTCGGCACCCCATGCGCATTTTCGTTCTCGGTGTCGGAGCAACCGGTTCCTATCTCGTCAAGCTCCTCACTCGCCAGGGCCATCATGTGACGTGTGGCGATCGAGATCCTGAACGGGCTCACCGTTCCCTGGGAGCCAAGCTTCCGCTTAGGGTCGAACGGGTGAATGCTCACAATATCCGGAGCATCATCAAGGCCGCGCGAGGAACCCAATTGGTGGTGAATGCCCTTCCTGCTGTGTGTAATCGGATCGTCCTTCGTGCAGCTCTCCGCTTGCGGGCGCATTATCTCGATACTGCCGCTCATCTGACCAAAAGCCCCTTTCGCGCCGAACAGTTGGAGTTCACACAGCGTTTCCTGGAGAAGCGCCGGGCGGCTGTCATTACCGCCGGGGTTGCTCCGGGGCTGACCAATCTCCTTGCGGCTGCGGCGGCGGATTCGCTCGATTCGGTCGAGGCGGTTTGGGTTCGGCTCTATGAATCCACCGAAAGCGAATATCCGGTGTCGCAATGGTCGGCGGAAGTTTCCTTTGACGAAGCCGTCTCGCTACCCCGCGTCTATCGCGACGGCCGGTTTTTGCTCGGCCGGCGATTCGGCGAACGTGAGATCTTTCGCTTCCCGGCGCCGATCGGTCCGGTGCCGGTCATGCTGGCGGCTCAAGATGAAGTCGTCACGGTTCCCCATGTGATGTCCCTCCGGTCGATGGATGCCAAAATCGGCGGATCGGACGTTGATCGCCTCCGGCGTTGGTATCGACAGGGAAAGCTCAGGAAATCGCGAGGACTTGTGTCCTCACGCTTTCCACGAACGCCGACGCCCGGCACCCTCGATCGTCTGATCCAGGGGGGGATTCTTCATAATGCGCATTTTGCGGCAGCCGTGGTCGTCGAGGGCGTCAAAGATGGCCGCCGGATGACGATTCGCTGGGATGCCACAATGCCCAGCCTGTATCTGCTTTATCGTCGGGGGGAGTTACGGTCGCCAATCGCTTGGGCGACGGCGCGCATGGTGTCGCTGTTTGTCAGACATTTCCCCAGGGACCTCATCGGTGTCCATGCTCCGGAGGCCTTGCCTCGGGATGTCCGTCGGGCGATCCTTCGAGATGCCCGCGCGCGAGGGTTTCGAATCGTGAAGCGTGTGACGTCACGGGCGCCACGAGATCTCTGACCAGTTCCGGTTCCACGCCTTGCGCCGACTTTTCAGCGGGTGCTAAGATCCGTTCGAGAAAGGCTAAGGTTGAGGCCAAGGTTGAGTTCCGGAAACAGTTGACCCGCCCCCTCTGAACCTCAGCCTGAGTCTTAACCTGTGTTGTCTCCAACTATGCCCAATATCACCTTGCTCGTTTCTCCCAGTTGCGGCGCCTGTCCGTCGGCCAAGAGCCTGTGGAAACAGTTGCGCGTGAAGTACAGTTTTTCCTATCGGGAAGTCGATATCACGACGAAAGACGGTCAGGAGCTGGCCGACCGCCATTCCGTACGGGCGGTTCCCGCCACCATCATCGATGGGCGATTGACCTTTGTCGGCGTTCCCAGCCGGGAGAGCGCGGAGAAGGCTATTCTATTGAAGATCAAACAGCGGGAAGGATAGCGAGTCATGGACGAAGACGAGAACGAACTCCCGGACCTTCCCCTCATCGACAAGGGTCCCCCACCGGATTGTCCGATCTGCGGCGATCCGATGGGCTTTATCGACGGCGACTGGGCCTGCGTCGACTGCAACGGCGAATTGCTGGGTCCGGAAACGGGCTAGAGATACCAGTGATCTGTGAAGAGTGATGGGTGTGAGTTTTAGACTGCGAAAACTGTTTCGTGTCTTTGCGGTTCTCACGCATCACTTATCACGCGTCACGCGTCACGGTTTCTAATGCTCCGCATCGTCACCGGGCCGTTCCATCCTGCCCTTGATCACGCGCTCGTCGAAGATGTGCGTGCGCTCAAGGCTGATGATCCCTTTGCGCTACTTGCCATCATCGTTCCTTCTGCGTCACTTGCCGACCGGCTGAAACGGTTTCTGTCCATCGAATCGCACCTCCCGCTGCTCAATCTCCATGTGCTGACGTTTCATCAATTCGCGTTGCGGCTGCGGGACGATCTGGCGCGAAGCGGGCAACCGATTCCGCCTCTGCAGCTGGTCGACGATTTCTTTTTCGAGCAACTTCTCCGCCAGGTGGTGAACCGGCAGCTGTCGGGCTTGGAAGCTGCGGCAAAGCTGCCGCCCTCACCCGGAACGTGGAAAGGGTTGTGGGCCTCGGTGCGGGATCTGAAGGATTCTGTGGTGGACCCGGCGACCGCATTGAAGGCCGTGACGGAAGGGCTGTTCGAGGAAGACGACCGATCCTGGCTGCAAACACTGTTTACACTGCAAGCTGCGGTCATCGAAGGAAGCCGATCGCTCGGGGTAGGATCGGCGGACGACTTGATTGCATCGCTCGGCCAGGACTTCTCGCGATCGGCTGTGCTGACTCGCTTCACGCGCCTGTGTTTCTATGGTTTTTACGATCTGCTGCAAGTCCAGCTGTCTTTCTTTCAATCGATTTCGCGCTGTGCGCCGACGACGCTCTATGTCCCGATGGGGCCCGGCCGGGCGTATGATTATTCCCGCCGGTTCTTTGAACGATACCTGTTGCCGCTGGCAGAGACACATGAGGATCGGAGCGAAGCGTCCGCCTCCGGCACTTCATCCGCTCCGGTCGAACTGTCCGTGACGAGCGTCATCGGGGTGGAGGAAGAACTGGCGGCTGTGTGCCGTGAGATTCTGACGCTCGTCGAAGTCCATGGCTATCGATTCGACGACATCGGCGTGGTCGCGCGCTCGTTCGATCTGTATCGGGCCAAACTACAATCCGTATTCGATCGGCATCTCGTGCCCTTCACCTCCACCGCGGGGAGGCCTCTGGCGCGAGAGCCTCTTGTGAAGGCGCTGCTGCAACTGGCGTCGCTTCCGTCGAACGACTTCGAACGATCGGCCGTCCTGGACGTGGTGGCCTCGCCGTTCTATCGAGGATCCGGAGACGGGCATCCGGTGGTTGAGCGTCGGCCTGATCGGTGGCGGCTTGCGGTCTCGACGCTGGGCATTACAAAGGGATCAGCGGAATGGGCGCGGTTATCGGCTTCTGCGGCGTCATCCATTCTTATGGAGGCTGCTGCCGATCAAGAAGATGACGGCGCAAGGGCGATGCCTGCCCATGAGCGTGAACAAGTTACCCTCCTGTCGATGTTTGTGACGAACCTGATTCACGATTGCGACCGTCTGCCTCGGCGCGGATCGATCGGGCAGTTAACCGATGCCTTTGCCGAATTGGTTCACGGACATTTCACGATTCCGGGTTGGACAGAATCGGAGTCGGCTGATGCTCAGGATGAGACGGATCAGGTGTGTATCGGCGACGCCGTCACACGCGCGCTTGATCGATTGTCGGAACTGGACCAGGTCGGCGCCGATCTTACATGGGAAGAGTGGACGGAGCTCTTTCGGCTGGCGTTGGAAGACCAGACGCTTCCCATTGAAGGCAGTCCCCATCGAGGGGTATGGGTGTTCGATGCCATGCAGGCCAGGGGCCTGCGCTTCCGCGCACTCTTCGTCATGGGCCTCAATGAACAGGTGTTTCCGCGCATCGTGCGCGAGGATCCGTTTTTGCGGGACCGGCAGCGTCTTGTGCTGGAGTCCACGCTGGGTTTTCTGATCGATGAGAAGCTGGCGGGCCACGAAGAGGAACGGCTCCTGTTCGAACTGCTGAGCCGCGCTGCATCGAATCGGCTCTATCTTTCCTATCAGCGGGCCGACGAAGCGGGCCGTGTCATGGCGCCATCGGCCTTCGTGGCGGCGGCCCAGCGGGACTCCTATTTTGTCGCAAGTCCTGAACGCGTTGTGGCGCGCAGATTGACCGAGCGGGTTGCTTCCCAGCCGGCGATCCAGGAGGTACTTCCGGCACAGGACCTCGCGGTGAATCTGTTGTTGCATGAGCAGGATGCAGGGCCCCTGCTCGACTATTCGGAACAGCCGCGTGCGTTGTTCGATCATGGCAGAGCGGTTCAGCACATCATGGAGCGTGAGTCGCAAGACTTGGGACCATTCGACGGCATGGTGGGAGCCGGCAGCGTATCGGATACGCCGTCCGATCAGCAGGAGTTGTCGCCGACTTCGTTGGAGCGGTATGCGATCTGTCCCTTTCAATACTTCGCGGAAAAGCGGCTGCGCCTTGAGCCGGTCCGGGCCATGCGCCGGGGTCATCTTCCGGCGCTCACGCTGGGCACACTTATTCACGCCGCCTTGCGGCTCAGCTATGAGCGGTTGATTGCCGTACAGTGGCCGGAAGCCGAGATCGATCGTTCGATCGTGCGGGAAGTCATTGCCGATTCCACCGCCGAGGTGTTCGCCGGCCATGCAGCTACGAGCGGGACAGGGCATGCGCTGCTGTGGACGATGGCGCAGGAACAGGTCGCGGCATTGGTCACTCTGGCCGCCGATTCCGATCAAATGGACTATCGGGAGACCGGCTACAGGCCGAAGGCGTTTGAAATTGAAGCCGAGGGGTTGATTTCTTTGGGAGGCGGGACAGCGGACCTCAAGATTCACGGGACACTGGACCGTCTCGACGTGCGGCTGAATCCGCCGGGTCTTCGAATCGTGGATTACAAATTCAAGCAGGGGAGCGAGATGGACACCAAAGATCGCAATTTGGTGTTGGGCGCAGCCAGGGGGGCACGGCTCCAGCCTCCGCTGTATGCCTCCATGACGTTGCCCGCCCAGCCTGTGCCGGAAGAAGTGCAATTTGTGTATCTGGCCCCGCGCTGGGATCCACCGATTGCACGGTCGATCTTTGAGCGCGCAAGTCTGTCAGGCAAGACCGGAGAGATGATCACGCAGACGATTCGAACCCTCGTGCAGGGCATCGCGCGGGAAGAGTTCTTCATCCTGCCGGATGCCTATTGTGACCAGTGCGTGTTTTCCGCTGCCTGCCGCCGCTACGATTCCACCGCATGGTGGAGGTCCTACCGTTCGCCGGAGGCCAGGGCGTTGCGCCGGTTGCGAAAGTTACAGGTGCAGAATGAATGAGGGAACGCCCCTGTCTGATGCCCAGGATCGGATTCTGGCGCAGACGACATGGGATCGGAATGTGGTCGTGAGGGCCGGGGCCGGCACGGGCAAGACCACGATTCTTGTCAACCGGATGCTCAATCTGTTGATGCGGGAGCCGCAGCCGTTGGCGATCACCGAGATTGTGGCGCTGACGTTCACCAACAAGGCCGCGACGGAAATGAAACAGCGGCTTCGGCGGGAATTGACCAAACTCGCCGAGTCTGCCGATGAGTCGTTGTCGGCGCTCTTTCGCGCGCGGTATCGGTTGTCGTTCGATCAGGTGAGGGAACGGGCCGAACGGGCGCTCGCGCAGTTCGAGAAGGCGCAGATCGGGACGCTGCACAGTTTTGCCGCGCATCTCTTGCGATTGCATCCGCTGGAGTCCGGTCTGGATCCGTCGTTTCAAGAAGACGACGGCACACGATTCACCGAACTGTTCGATGTCCGATGGCAGGCGTGGCTGGCAGAGGAACTCGGAGTGGCGGGGCGGCATCATGCGCACTGGAGGAGGGTACTGGCCGGGACGAGCCTCGATGACTTCTATGATCTGGCCGTCACGCTGGCCGGCGAGTCGATCGATGTGCATGAGCTTGCGCGTCAATGCCGGGCGGCGTCGATCGACGGTCCGGTTCGTGACTGGTTGGAGCGTCTGCGCGCAACAGCCGATGGCTTGTCGGCCAGCCGTGTAAAGGCCAAGCAGGTGAAGGCGGACAAGATGCTGTCTGCCGCCTCCCGATGTTTTACGGTAGTGCTGGATCATGGAGCCCGGGGCATCGAGCGGCTGTCCGATGACGACCGCGCGCTCCTGGAAAAAGACATCGGCAAACCCACCAGCGGCTGGGACGAAGGGGCATTTGCCGAGACCAAGGCGGTGGTGTCCGTTGCACAGCAACTGCTGTCAGTGAATCAACCCTACATGAGCGATCTGTTCGAACTGCTGGGGCCGTTTCTGAGCGGCGTCCGGCAGTCCTTCCTGGCCTCCGGGTGGATTTCATTCGACGGGCTCCTGACTCGCGCCAAATCCTTGCTGCGCGACCATCCGTCGGCGAGAGCCAGGATCAAACACAGTTATCGCGCCATTCTCGTGGATGAGTTCCAGGATACGGACCCGGTGCAATACGAAATCGTTCTCTATCTGGCCGAGCGGATGGGCAGCTCGAAGCAGACCTGGCAGGATCTCGAACTGGAGCCCGGAAAACTGTTCATCGTCGGCGACCCCAAGCAATCGATCTACGCCTTCCGTCGGGCCGATATCGAAGCGTTTGAGCGGGTTGTGGACAAGGTTGTCGCAGGCGGAGGCATCGTCCATTCGCTCGTGACGAATTTTCGCAGCGACGACGCGGTGCTGTCCGTGGTCAACAACCTGTTCGATCGGTTGTTTGTTGCTGAAACGCACATTCAACCGTCGAACGAGCGGTTATTCGCGCAGCCGCACCGGAAGCCTGAGCTGTCCGCTTCCGGTGTGCGGATCAGGCTCGTCACCGCCGAGTCCGATGCCGAGGACTTCGACACGGCCGCCGCCACACGCGCAGAGGCCGACCAGTTGGCCCGCTGGATCAAAGAGGAATTGCTCGCCGGCACGACCGTCTTCGACCGTGACCGGAGGCCGGTGCCTCTGCAACCGGGGCACATTGCGTTGATCTTCAGAAAGTTGACCCAGGCTCAGGATTATCTGGATGCACTCCGCCGGTGGGATATCGCGTATCTGACAGACGGAGAGAAGCATTTTTACCGGCGGCAGGAAATCATCGACCTGGTGAATCTCTTGCGAGTGCTCGACAACCCACATGATCGCATCGCGCTGGCCGGTCTGCTCCGGTCGCCGCTGGGCGGCGTGGCGGATCGGGACTTGCTGGCGCTGCGGCAACTGGACGCCTTGGATATCACCAGGCCGGAGACGCTTGCGCGCTGGGCTCATCCGCAGGCCGGTACAGTGAGGACGTTCTATGAACGGCTGGCAGAGCTGCATCGTCTCGCGCCGCTTCGCCCGGTCCCGGATGTGTTCGATCTGATCTTCCAACGGCTGCCGGTCCTCGAATTGGCGGCGGGGTCGCTGCACGGCGAACAGGCGGTGGCGAATCTCTTAAAGGCGCGTGACATGGCCGAGGAAGTCGCCGACCGGCCGCATCTCACGTTGACAGGTTTTGTGGATATGATGCTGGAGCGTCTCGACGAGCAGCCGGACGAAGCGGAAAGCGCGCTGGCCGAAGCGTCGCTCGATGCGGTGCGAATTCTGACGATTCATAAGGCCAAAGGACTCGAATTTCCGGTCGTCATTCTGCCCGGAGTGCATCAAGGCGCGCGAACGCCCAGCAAGGGGCCGTCTGTGCAGCATGATTGGTCGAGCGGGTGCTACGGGGTGTCGCTGGGGGCGCAGCGCAATCTGGGATCGGTCCTCGTCGGGAACAAAATGGCGGCGCGTGAGGAGGCGGAACAGCGGCGGCTGTTGTATGTGGGGATGACGAGGGCTCGTGATCTGTTGGTGCTTTCCGGCGGTCTTGTGCGAAAGCCCGGGCGCGATGCGGTATTGGGGTTGCTGCAAGAGGCGGTCGGGAGTGAGGCCTTCGAGGGAGCAGGTGCCGACATCGAGGTTGGAGCCGCGCGCATGACTCGCACCATCGTGCCCGCGACGACGACGAACCGACGGAGGCCTCGCAAAGCCGTGGCCTCTGTTGCGGCCCCTTCGCTGCCCGGGTTGATCGAACGGTACGCCATCAGGCAAATGCGACGAACGGAGAGCCGCAGCCTGGCTCGACAGTTGACTCCGTCGCGGATGCACGACGACCGTCTCGTTGGTCAAGCGGTACGAAGCCGGGAGCACAAAACGGAGGGGTATGGGCGGTTCGTCGGGATCTGCGCCCATGCGTTGCTGGAACGCTGGGACTTCTCGGTCGTGAGGCCGCCTACTGTGACGGAGCTTGAATTGCTCTGCCGTCAGATTGTTCCACCGGAAGCGGGCTGCAGGGAAGCCGTGCGGGATGATCTCGCGTCGCTCATGAGTTCATTTCTGTCGTCGGAATGCTATCGGCGTTTGCAGGGAGCCGAAATTCTGGGCAGAGAAATTCCCTTCATTATTCCCTGGCAAGAAGGACAGGTAATGGAAGGGGTGATCGATCTGATGTATCGTCTGGACGGAAGGCTCTGGATTGCAGATTATAAGACCGATCAGATCGCAGCTGCCGAGGCACAGGTGAGGACGCAGCAGTATGCGCAACAAGCCGAAGCCTACCGGGCTGCCGCTGTTCGATGTTTGGGCGGCGAGGCCGCTTCGTTTGAGTGCGTGTTTCTGCGGCCGGGCGTACGGGTTGAATTATGATCTGT
>MSXM01000076.1:33145-45607 GCA_002083565.1 Nitrospira sp. ST-bin4
TCTGACAACACGAAACATGAAACCCGAAACTCGCAACTCCGTTTCCCAGAGTGACGTAGTCGCTGTGTAGAAGCACTCATAAGTAGCCTGGGCTAAGAGAGGAAATCGGCATGGCGGATAAGCGGCGCCGGGACATTTCTCCGGAAGGGTTCGCGCAGCTCGTGCGGCAGGCCATTGCCGACTTGCCGCCTGCGTACGCGAAACTGATGGAATCCATTGCCGTAGTGGTGGAAGAAGAACCTTCGCGCGACGTACTCGAGGATCTCGAACTCGACAGTGAGGACGATTTGCTGGGGCTGTATCAGGGGCAGTCGTTACTGGAGGATTCGTTCTTCGCTTCGGGCGGAACGGAGCCGGCGAAAATTTCCATCTACCGCGGGCCGATCCTGCGCCAATGTGAAAGCCCTGAAGAAGTGGTGCAGGAGGTCTATGACACGGTGGTGCATGAATTGGGGCACCACGTCGGATTGGATGATGATGAGATGCCGTATTAGAAATTTGTGAATTGAGAGTGAAGAGTTGAGAGTGTTCTGAATTCCCTCAACGTTCTCAATTCACAGCGCACAATTCGGCGCTCATGGTTTCTGCGCCGCTTTGTAGAATCCCCAGCTCAGCATCACGATTCCAATGAGCACCATCGGCGTCGAGAGTACTTGTCCCATGGTGATCGGACCGAATATAAATCCCATCTGCTGATCCGGTTCCCGAAAGAGTTCCACGATCATCCGGCAGATCCCGTAGCCGGTGAGAAAACTCCAGAAGATGGTTCCCGGCGGTGTGGTCCGCCGCCCGATGATCCACAGCACCGTAAAGAGCAGCAGGCCCTCCAGCCCGGCTTCATAGAGTTGGGACGGATGACGGCATGCCGGCCCGCCGGTCGGAAACACCATGCACCAGTCCACATCAGTCGCCCGCCCGTAGAGTTCGCCATTGATGAAGTTGCCCAGCCGGCCGAAGCCGAGTCCAATCGGCGTGACCGAAGCGGCGAGGTCTGCGATCGTATAGGCGGGAAATCCGCGGCGCTTGCTGAACCAGAGCAGGGCTATGATGGTGCCGAGCAGGCCGCCGTGAAACGACATGCCGCCTTCCCACACGGCGAAGATCTTCAAGGGGTTCTGCGAATAGTAGGGGAAGTTGTAAAACAGCGTGTAGCCGATTCTTCCGCCCAGAAAGACGCCGAACGCCGCGAAGACGACCATGTCATAGATGTGATCGGGGCCGAGGGGCAGGGCCTTCGCCGCCGCCGTTCTCTTGATGAGCAGGTACGCGGCCGTGAGGCCGATCAGGTACATCAACCCATACCAACGGAACTGGAGAGGACCGAGTTCTAAAAAGACCGGATTGATATCGGGAAAGGGAATTGCGGCGAATGAGCCCACTCGTCCTCCAACAATCGTAGCTGAAGGGATCATAGGGGAGCAGGCAGTGCATTGCAAGCCAAGCGGCCAGGCTCCGCAAAGTGGCTCCCAGCGGCGAATGGCAGGGGGGCTGTTGGATTTCTGAGACGACTGTGTTGTGACTGTTGGCAAAATTAGCCCCTTTGTTAATCGGAGCTAATCGCCGGAGGCATAGTCCACGTATTTAGGCTGAATTCGCGCCGGCTATGGGCTGGCACGAATACTGCTGAGAGAGGATGTATCAGAGGAGAGATCGCCCGGGCGCCTCTTCACCATGATTCATTATATTATTCGTAGGAGGTTCACTATGTCGGAACAAGGAAAGCAAGCGGCAAAGGTTGCGGCGGTGCTCGCCGGTGGAGCGATTATTGGCGCAGGGCTTGGACTGTTGTTTGCCCCGAAGCCAGGCGCGCAAACCCGCCGTGATCTCAGCCGGTATGCCAAGAAGGCGCAAGTCCAGGCGCTTCGCTTGGGCCGCTCGATGCAGTCTGGCGTGAAAGAAGTCATGAATGTCCGCAACAACGGGGCGAAGAACTGCGAAGAGCCGTCGGTCCTCAGTGCGGCGCTGAACTGAGTCCTGCATGGCGTTATAACCGGCCTGTTTCCACGATTGTTCGTGAAACAGGCCGGCCGCTGAGTTGCCTGCTTGAATCGCTCCTGCCCCGATGCTACAGTTTCGCCGCTCTAGTGTTCCCCAATAGTGACAACTCGCCCGCTGGTCGTGCGATTGCCGGTCACGGTGATGGTCAGGACTGCCATCGTCATGGTGATGCCGGTTGACGATTGGTGTATGACGTGACTGTTCGGGGACAGTTGCCGGAGTGGCGGAATTGGTAGACGCAAGGGACTTAAAATCCCTCGGGCTCACAAGGCCCGTGCCGGTTCGATTCCGGCCTCCGGCACCAGTCGTATGAGAATCAGCCCTGTGCCGCAAACGAACCGATTGAGGGATGCATGGATATAAAAGGGATTGTGTCGCTGGTTGCCGGGATTACGCTCTTTTTTCTCGTCATCGGGATCGGAGCGTGGGTGATGACATCTCCGCTGGAAGCCAGTGAGACGCAGGCGAAGCGGTGCAATGACTACGTGGATGAGTTGGATATGGTGAAGAAGTACAACTGGTTCTGGACTCCCTATCACCGGCGAATGGCCTTCAACGATTGCGTCACTAAGAAGTTGGGCTCGTCGCCGCAGCCATAGTGAAGCTGTTCCGCCGGAACTCTCGTCCCGGGAGAGTTCCGGCGAGATAAGATCGATCGGTTGTGTTCGCCAGCTCAATCACTGTGAAAATTCGTGTGTGCCGGGAAGATGCGATGAGGAAGCGGATGTCGCGCCGTGGGGTCGAAAGAGCCGATGGTGCAGGTGGGGCAACCGGCATTCGTCATTCGATCCGGACCACTCGCCACTTGCTACTCGCCATTCACCATTATGCAGGATGCTATCGGTCATCAGCTGTCAGCTCTTGTCCTTTTAATATTCGTCGATTTCTTCCGTTTCATCGATCAATTCTGCCGTGATCTCAGCCGGTTCTCCAGTCCATTGAGTCAGAGGGATGCCTTTGGCTTTCAGGATGGCTTCCTGTTCGGTCCCCGCCGCAACGGTCAGTTCATAGTTAATCATGTGCCGCACTTGAAACATTCTCATAGCATCTCCTGTGATACCGGCGCTGCCGGCATGACTGAACAATTCCACGGTTCGTTCATGTAAGGGGCGAACTAGTTTTTATCCTAAGTGCGACGGTATTGGGAAGTCCAATTGAAAATGCGATGTGAGCCGGTTATGACGGAGCTGATTCAGTGGGAGTCCTCATCGACCAAGACAGGGCTGGCGGAGCTCTTAGAAAAAGTATTATGATACCGGTGACGGGATGGCAGATGGTTTTCAGGAGTCTGTTCATCGAGGAGGTGTTATATGGCTGCCAAGCGCTCGTGTCCCTCATGCAAGGCTGATAATCCCAAGCGAATCAGTGATATGGCCCAGCCGCAATCAGCTGCTGGTGTAAAAACAGGGCTGGCTGCCCAATATATTCCCCCACGACAGCCCTGGGCCTATCTCCAGGGATTTCTGCTTGCCGTTCCGCTCTATGCCGGTATTATGCTGTCGCTCACCTCGCCGGGGGATTCAGAGGCAGGCACGGCAAAGGCGGACCTTCTCGGGTCCATCACTTTTCTAAGCGTGTTGGTCGGCTATGGCGTCTGGAAAAACAAGGCCTACGCGAAGAAACTGGAGGAATGGAAGAAGGCCGTCGCTTCCAAGCTGCATTGCTTGCAATGCGGCCACGTCTTCGATTCGTAGTAGCCGCGCCCACCGCTCACTTGCGGCACTTCTGCAGAGTTGACCCCCTGATCGATGTTGCAGGTTAATCCCTGCGGGAACTCCCTTTCTGCCCGCTCTGATGTATGACGTCACCAAGGCTCCATAGCATAGGACCGTGCTGCATGGCCCTTTTGGTTTTGATTGGTGAGCCGGTCTATGCCGGCTGGGTGGTGGTTGAGAAAGATTATTTGGATCCAGGGCTTCAGACCGTCTACATCGATCCGGATACGGTCATCCGGGAAGGAAATCTCGTCACGATCCGGCAATTGACCGACTACAAGTGGATGCAGGGGAATGTGGGATTAGGGCGGTTCATGCCAGGACCCCACCGATTTTTCTCGACGACGACCCGCAAACAATTCGATTGCGGGACAAAACGTGTGCGTCTGCTGGCGTTCACGGAGTTCTCACGGCATATGGGAACCGGCATAGCGGCGAATGGATACGTGGACCAAGACGCCTGGCTGCCGGTCGAACCGGAGAGCATCAATCACGCATTGTGGGAGGCGGTCTGCACCCGGTAAGGATTTCGCTCTATCGGAGCATTCTGCTAGAATGCGCCGCCATGAAGAGTCTTACGCGTGGCATCGCCATTATTGAGGTTGAAACGTGACGGATACAGAGGCATCATCCCGTCGGCTGATCATGATTGGATGCGTCGTGGCCGGAGTGGGCGTGGCTGCCGGCGCGTTTGGCGCGCACATGCTGAAGACCATCCTGGAGCCGCCCATGTTGGCTGCCTATGACACTGCGACGCGGTATCAGATGTACCATGCCTTCGGGATGGTGCTGGTTGGAATGGCGGTGCGAGTCTATGACGACCGGCGACTGGCCAAGGCCGGGTGGCTGTTTGCGACGGGGATGGTCTTGTTCTGCGGGAGTCTCTACGGCATCGCGTTTGCGGGGCTGAAGTGGCTGGGCCCAATCACACCATTGGGCGGATTGACCTTTATCATCGGGTGGGGGCTCTTGGGCTGGCGCGTGTGGCGGGGAGTAAGTCAGGGAGAAAAAATCTGATAGCGTATGGCGAATAGCACGTGATCGAAGGGAAAAAGCGCTTGTGGCGTGTGGCCTATAGCACGAGAGCGAACCGGAATATCAAATCATCGGCGGCTCATTGTTCTGTCCAGTGCCATAAGCTATACGCTATAGGCGCCTCTCTTGGGCTTCAGGGTTCTAGCCCGCACTATTCATGACGGTTCGTCGCGAAATTGCGAAGTCGCGTAGCGAGACGGGCACGCGGAGCCGTGAGGCCCCGATGCGTACTCGTGCAGTACGTTGAGGGGGCGAGCGGCGAGCCTGCCCGCCGAAGGCTTGTCGTAGAAGCGAATCCGCGATTGCAGCAGAACTGCTCATGAATAATGCGGGCTAAGGCCGGCAGTCTGCAGTGCGCTTCGCGGTAATCGGTCCCCAACCTCCGGTGTTGTTGACGAACGATCCCTCGATTCTTGTCGCCTCCTTCAATCCCTCCCGGACGAGGAGAAGACTGTCTTCCTGCACATAGCTGCCGTTTTCCCACCGTAAGTAGACGCTATCGCCGAGTATCACGGTTTCAACCGGCAGCGGAATGTTGGGCGGTGTCTGTCCGGCCGGGGGGAAGGTGATGACAGTTTTCTGTTCCTGATGTTGCCGGTGGTTGTGAATCGTCCACTGCCACGTCCCGCAGAGGCGCGCCAGGCCTCGGGCCTGCCTCACGCGATCCTTCCACTCACGGAGTGACCACCAGGCGGTCAGCGCGTCCTGATGTGCCTCAAATGCCACCCGATGGGCTGCAAGGAGCAGGGCTGTCCGTCTCGTCTGAGACTCGGATTGAGCCGAATCCGGCGGCCATTGTTCCGTCAAGAGTCGAATGAGTTCAGAAAGAGACGGCAGGTGACTGCCGGCATTCATCCACTCTTGCCGGGCGGTAGAAGGTGTCCCTGCGGCAATTGAGGCGGCCAAGGTTTCGTCACTGGCGCGCCGGATGGAATCGGCCAATTGCCATGCCGCAAGCGCCGCCATCAGCTCATGGGCGGACTGAGCCAATTCGGCAAGGCCCAATTCCTTGGCTACAGCGGCCGACAATCCCTTGGCGCCCAATATGTTGGCGGCATCCTTCAATCCGAGGACAGGACCGATGGCCGATGTGAACAGCGCCATGGCGCCGGTATTTGAATCGATCGTGGTGAGTTGAGCGGATCGGTCGGCGACAACCTCCGCCAGGAGGGCCGGCGAAGCTTGCAGGGCGGGAGCTGCCGTCGCTGGCGTGTTGATGCAGGCAAGTACCGCCATCACAAGGGCGATCCCGACGCCATGCGGCGCGAGATGATCACGAGTCCGCATCACCCGTTCAGCGAGGCGCCGGATAATGGTAAGTGGCAAGTAGCGAGTGGCATGTGGTTCGGAGCGGATGATCCGGATTGAAGCATTAACCATTTTCCATTACCCATTGCCCTTCACCTATCCGCCATCGGCTCTTCGGCTGAAATCCAGGTTTATTATGTTCCCTGGAAACAGGCTTTGAGAAAGGCAGCGGTCCGTTCCCATGCCAATGCCGTGGCGTCGGCTCGATAGGCATCCGGTTTCATCTCATTACAGAATGCGTGGGGCACGTCCGGATAGGTCTGGATCTCTGTCCGTTTCCCGTATTCTGCGGCGGCCGCGCGCAGCTCCTGGACTTGTTCCTCGGTCGCCCAAGTATCTTTGCCGGCCTGGTGATACAGCACGGGCGATGTGAGGTCGTTCATCAGTTCCCTGGGTTGGACCATTCTGCCGTAGTAGGACACGACCGCGCGTAATCGCTTACGTTGGCAGGCGAAGCGCAGCGCATACGAACCGCCCATGCCGTAACCCACCACTCCATGGATATTACGTTTTGCCATAGTGCGTGTATTCAGATACTCGCAGCAGGTATTGATGTCCGTCAGGACCTGCGTCTCGTTCTGTTTGTCTTGCAGCGCCGCGGCGACCTCGTCGTTGGCCGTCACCATTCCACCCAGGCGGCCGTACAGATTGGGAATAATGACCATGTAGCCTTCGCAGGCCAGTCGCGCACCGAGGTCTTTCATTTGCCCGGTCAACCCCCAGCGATCGTGGAGCAGTACCAGGCCGGGATACAGACCTGCCGCTTGTGGCCAGAACAGCAGACTGTCGATCTGGTGCTCTTTCGGCATCCGTGTTTTGAAATAGGGATCGACCATTTGGTCGGTGTGCGTGGGAATGGGGATTCCGCTCGAAAACCGCGCGGTTCCTGTCCCGATCTGTTGCAAGGTGAACGGCGCCGATTGTGTCTGTGTCATAGGAATGAATATAGGGAGCCGTTTGCGCGAATGTCAACGGATGGCTCAGCAGCGTATCTCGTGACGCGTCGATCGTCTCTCGCGTTCAGAGACTAAATTGTGTCATTCTTGTTTGTGTTTCACGCTTCACGAACGACGAGTGACGCAGATCAGTGTGCCGGTGGCGCTAGGGTAAGCAATCATGAGTCAGGGGGTATGAGATGCACAGGAGGCCACTTGGCATTGGGTTGATCGGAGTCGGGCGTCACGGTCTTCGCTATGCCCGGCATATTCTTCATGATCTGCCCTCTGTGTCTCTCAAGGCGGTCTGCCGCCGGAATCCCGCCCAAGGCCTCGATCTTCCCGGTGCTGAGTCTGTCACGGTGTATGGGCAAGCCCGTGCGTTGATTGAGGATCCAGCCGTCGAGGCCATTATCGTCGTCACGCCTCCGGTCTTTACCCGTGAAATTTGCAAGTCGGCGGTTCGGGCTCGCAAACCACTGTTGGTCGAGAAGCCGTTGGCGGCTTCGGCAGCTGATGCAGAGGCTATGGTGTCGGAGGCGCGAGAAGCCGGCGTGCCGTTGATGACGGCCCAGACGTTGCGGTTTGACTCCACGATCCAGGAAATGCGGAAGCGAGGACATCTGATCGGGCGCTCCGAGCGGCTGCGGTTGACCAGTCATATTGAAATAAAGGCAACCACTCCCGGACATGCTGACGGCTACGCCAAACGGGGGGCTTTGCTGGAAATCGGCGTTCATATGCTGGATCTTGTCCGATTCCTGACCGGCGAGGAGGTGCAGGAGGTTCGCTGTACGATGGATCGTCTGCCGCCGACCGCGCCGGAGACCGTCGTGTCGGCTCAGTTGACGACCGTCGGAGGGACGGCCTGTGTGCTCGACATTGCGCGGGTACCGGAGGGACGTGTCGGATCAGCAGAGTGGATTGGATTGCAGGGGCGATTGCAAGCCGACTGGATCAGTCGTCGGCTTCGTTGGATCGGCAACAGTGAGAGCCAGGAATGGGAGTTTTCTCCATCGCAAACGGTACTTGCGACTCTAATGGCGTTTCTCGAGGCTGTGGAGCAGCGCAGGCCCATGCCGATCACGGGCGAGGACGGGCTCCGTGCCGTCCAGATCGCGGAGGCCTGCTACCGTTCGGCTGAAACAGGCGGCGCTCCCGTCCTCGTCGATCGTCGTTCGTGACGCGTATCTCGTGAAGCGCAGGATTGAGACAGCGTGCAACTTACCTTCGTTTGCGAGATGCGAGATACGCTTCACGAGATACGCGCGTTGTTATTCCGCCACAATATGTGTGTCGGTTTCTTCGACTCCGTCGATCGCATGAATCTTGCTGATCACGACGTCCGAGAGCGAGCGCTCGTCCTGTACGTTGATAAAAACAAAAATGTCGGGCCGTCCGAAACAAGGATGGGCCTGCTCAATACCGGCAATGCGCTTGAGTGACGCGACGACGTCCTTCGTTTTTCCTGTTTTGACCTTGATCAGAATGTACGCTCTGGTTGCCATGGGTTCCTCCTTATAATAGTGGTCGTTTCCGAAGTGTGGTGTGTAAGCGGCAGAACAGTAATGCCATGTTCACTTTTACTAGATGCATGATTCAGTATGCTCCCGTTCCCGGCATTGTCTTCCGATGAGCTGCGAAGACCGCGTGAAAGTCTTGGCCGTTTGAGGCGAGCGCCTCTTTCCCGTCTTTCACCAGCTGCATGAATTGCCGGAAGTCTTCCACCGACAGGTTGACCGTCTTGAGCCCCGGCGCCAGCGTCTCGAGTGCCTCCGCTGGTGTGCGGGCAGCCGTTTCCGCGAGCGCTTCCAAAACATCCGACGTCCATCCGTTCGCTTGGAATTGCGCCATAACGTCTGGAGCTTGCTTCCCACGCGAGGACTCCACAGCGCGACGCATGAAATGTTGCAGGTCGGGATCTGTGCTTTTGGTAAACAGCAACTGCAGTTGTATCACAGACTTGATGATGCGGTCGGCTTCTTTGGTGCCTTCCGGCGGGAGGATACGCGCCTGTTCGAGTGTGGCAAGAACCGCCATCGCCGATCCGACGTGAGGCGACGCGGGTTTTCCAGGCCGTTGCACCTGGATTGCAGAAGCAGACGGGGCGGCAGATGAAGAGACAGGGAGAGTCATGTCCCAAGAAGAAAGCAAGAAGTTGCCGATAATCAAAATGGCGACCAGACAAGACTTCCGTGTAGATCTCGGGAGAGCTGAAACGAGGGGTTCCTCCGGACGCACACACCAGAGGCGCATAGCAGCGGATTATACAGAGTTGGGCAGATGGCCGCTAGCAGGATGCTGAAAAAGTCCGCCAGCGGCGTTCTCGCATCGCTCCGAGGCTCACCGTACGGCGCGGAGTACGCTTCGCCGCTTCGCTCGCTGCGGCCTTGCTGGACGGCCATTTTGAGCATCCTGCGTGGCTACTTGATGTTGTCTCATACCTCGGGATTTGCGATAGCTTCAAGGGACAGCATGAGTTTCTCTGCAGTCTGCCAGTGCCGACAACGGTGAGAGGTTCTATTGAAACCTATCTAAATAGTTTCTATAATTGCGCCTCTTTCCGGGCATAGAAAGGCTGCTGTCGGCATGCTCGCCAAGGTTACGAGCGCGGCGCTCGTCGGTCTCGATGCCCATCTGGTAGATGTTGAAGTCGACATTTCAGGCGGCCTTCCCCAGTTTTCCGTCGTCGGTTTGCCCGATGCCACCGTCAAGGAAAGCCGGGATCGGGTCCGCTCCGCGCTGAAGAACACCGGGTTTCATTTTCCTGCCAAGCGGATCACGGTGAATCTTGCCCCGGCCGGCATCAAGAAGGAAGGGTCCGGGCTCGATCTGGCCATCGCCATCGGCATTCTCGTCGCCGAAGACGTGATTCCACAGGCAACACTGAGTCATCGTGTCTTGCTCGGAGAACTGTCGCTGGATGGCCGGGTGAAACCGATCACAGGCGCGCTGTCGTTCGGACTCGCTTGCCGCAAGGGGTATGAGCTGATGCTTCCGGCCGATAACGGCCCTGAAGCCGCACTGGTTGAAGGGGTGCGCGCATACCCGATCCACACGCTGCCGCAGGCCGTGGAATTTCTCAAAGGGGTCCAAGTCGTCGCGCCGAGTCTGTCGAACTATGGCATGTTGGAATCGTCAAGGCCGGTGGAGGATGAAGACTTTGCTGATGTCCGTGGCCAGGACCATGCGAAACGGGCGCTCGAAGTGGCGGCGGCAGGCGGGCATAACGTCCTGATGGTCGGTCCTCCCGGATCCGGCAAGACCATGCTGGCGCGCCGGTTCCCGTCGATTCTCCCGTTGTTGGATTTGGAAGAAGCAATTGAAACCACGCGCGTGCACAGCGTTGCCGGACAACTCGCTCCCGATCGGCCCCTCTTGATGGTCCGCCCGTTTCGGGCTCCGCATCATAGCATCTCCGATGCCGGCCTGGTCGGTGGCGGGACGGTGCCGAAACCGGGAGAAGTGTCGCTCGCGCACAACGGGGTGTTGTTTCTCGACGAGTCGCCCGAATTCAAACGGGGTGTGTTGGAAGGCCTCCGGCAGCCGCTTGAAGACGGACAGGTTACATTGACGAGGGCCAGCGGGTCGCTGAAGTATCCCGCGCGGTTCATGCTGGTCGCCGCCATGAATCCCTGCCCTTGCGGGTATTACGGGGACCGATCGAGGCCCTGCGTCTGCACGGTCACACAGATCCGCCGTTATCGCGCGAAACTCTCCGGTCCCTTGCTCGATCGGCTGGATATCCATCTGGACGTGCCGCCTGTGCCGGTGCGTGAACTGCGCGCGGAACTTCCGTCGGCAGAAACTTCTGCGGCGATTCGCGCGCGCGTCGTGGCGGCTCGAGACCGCCAGCGCCGGCGGTATCGAAGCGACGGATTCTATACGAATGCCCAGTTGAAGCCGCGCCAGGTGAAGCGGTATTGTGGGCTCGACCAGCATGCACAGGACTTGCTGGAACAGGCCATGACCAGGCTGCGACTCTCGGCACGGGCGCATGGACGCATTCTGCGCGTGGCGCGGACCATTGCCGATTTAGCCGAGTCTGATAAGATTGAGGCCATGCATATTGCAGAGGCCATTCAGTATCGCTCGTTCGACCGCAATCCGGAGGCGTGAGGAGTTCTGTCGTGTCGACCGTCAAAGTATTTCTCTGGTGGTTTCTCATCGGCGCGACAATGGCACTGTCGGTTATCATGCTGCAAGGCGGGATCCGGGAAGTGATGGAGGCGCAAGGGTCTGTCTGGGATCTCAAGCTTGCAGAGTTGATGATTACGATTACGGGAGGAGGGCTGTTGGCCGGTTGCATCGCCTTGATCCTCGACCGCATTAAGAAAGCGTGAATATGAATATTGAAGTTGGGTCCAATCTTTATCGCAACACCGATGGAACGATCGAAATCGAGGGAGTGCCGCAAATTCAGGTAGTCCGTCACCCTTCGACCGGTGCGCTGCTGGTGAATTTTGCGCTGTTCGACTCGGTCGGACGGATGTTGGCTAAGATGGTGGACAACACGTTGATGTTCAACGATCGGCGCGCGTACGAGGTGAGCAAAACGGCCGAGAGTGTGGCCGTCAAGGAAATCACGTCGAACAAGGTGCTGCTCAAGATGGAGATCACATCTCCCGGTGTCGTCTCCTTTTCTCAAGGAGAGTTCCACACGATGAAGGGACACATGCTGGAAGTGTCGGCGAAAGAGTGGAAGCTCGACAAGCAGGTGAAGAGCGGCCAGACCATCGACGCGAACGGCGGCGCCGTTATGATCAGCTAGGCGGCGTGGTTTTTTCGGTCACGGTCGGCACGACGATCACACCGCCGTCTTTCACATCCACCGACGCGGTATCGCCGTCCCGTAACTCTCCCCGTACCAGCAACCGCGCAATCGGTGTTTCCACATCCTGCTGGATGAGCCGCTTGAGCGGTCTCGCTCCAAAGACCGGGTCATAGCCCCGTTCGCCCAGTTGCTTAAGGGCTGCCGGAGTCAGTGCCAGTGTAATCCGCCGTTCATCGAGTCTGCGGCGCAGCCGTTCCAGCTGAATCTCCACAATCTTCATCAGGTGCTCGGCCCCCAGCGGATGGAAGACCACCGCTTCATCGACCCGATTTAAAAATTCCGGCCTGAAATGGTGTTGGAGCTCGCCCATCACCACCGTTCGCATCTGCTCATAGGAGGCGCCCTGTTGCTGTGCCTCGAGAATGTGGGGGCTGCCGATGTTGGAGGTCATGATCAACACGGTATTTTTGAAGTCCACCGTGCGGCCTTGGGAATCGGTCAGCCGTCCGTCGTCCAGCACTTGCAGCAGCACATTGAACACGTCGTGGTGGGCCTTTTCGATTTCATCGAACAGGATCACGGAGAAGGGACGCCGGCGGACCGCTTCGGTCAGTTGGCCGCCTTCTTCGAAGCCGATATAGCCGGGAGGCGCGCCGATGAGGCGGGATACTGTGTGTTTTTCCATGTATTCCGACAT
>MSXM01000076.1:45682-52684 GCA_002083565.1 Nitrospira sp. ST-bin4
GTGGGGCCGAGAAAGAGGAAGGAACCGATCGGACGGTTCGGATCTTTGATGCCGGAGCGCGCGCGCAGCACCGCGTCCGCCACGGCTCTGACGCCTTCCTCCTGGCCCACCACGCGCTGGTGCAGGAGGTCTTCGAGCTTCAGCAGCTTCTCGGTTTCGCCTTCGAGCAGACGGGAGACGGGGATGCCGGTCCAGCGGCCGACCACCGCCGCAATCTCGTCCTCATCGACTTCTTCTTTCAGCAGCCTGGACTCATCCTGCTTTTTTCCCAAATGCTGCTGTTCGATTCCGAGTTCCCGCTCCAGACGGGGCAGTTCCCCGTAACGGAGCTCCGCCACGCGATTGAGGTCGTAGGCCCGCTCCGCCTGCTCGATGTTGCGTTTCACCTCTTCGATGGCTTCGCGCGTCTTGCGCAGGCGGGAGACGGAGGCCTTTTCCGATTCCCATCGGGTTTTCAACGCCTCCATGCCGCGCCGTTTTTCGTCCAATTCTGATTCGAGCGTTGCCAGGCGGGCCGCGCTTGCTTGATCCTTTTCCTTCTTCAGCGCTTCCCGTTCAATTTCCAATTGGAGCACCTTGCGCGAGATCTCGTCCAGTTCGGCCGGAAGGCTGTCGATCTCGGTGCGAAGGCGCGCCGCCGCTTCATCCACTAGATCGATGGCTTTGTCTGGCAGAAAGCGATCGGCGATATACCGGTGCGACAGTTTCGCCGCCGCCACCAACGCGCTGTCTTTGATCCGTACTCCGTGGTGCACTTCGTAGCGTTCTTTAAGCCCGCGCAGGATGGAAATGGTATTTTCGACGGAGGGCTGATCGACGAAGACGGTCTGAAAGCGGCGCTCCAAGGCGGCGTCTTTCTCGATGTGTTTGCGATACTCGTCGAGCGTGGTTGCGCCGATCAGGTGCAGTTCCCCCCTGGCCAGCAGCGGTTTCAACAGATTGGCTGCGTCCATGGCGCCTTCGGCGGCGCCCGCGCCCACGACCGTATGTAATTCGTCGATGAACAAGAGGATCTGCCCTTGGGACGACTGGATTTCTTTCAGCACCGCTTTGAGCCGTTCTTCGAATTCGCCGCGGAACTTGGCCCCTGCGACGAGCGAGCCCATGTCCAGGGCGAATAATTTCTTGTGCTTGAGGCCTTCGGGCACGTCGCCTTTCACGATCCGGATCGCCAGGCCCTCGACGATCGCCGTTTTTCCGACGCCCGGTTCACCGATGAGCACAGGATTGTTCTTGGTCCGCCTTGAGAGGATTTGAACGACCCGCCTGATTTCGTCGTCCCGCCCGATCACGGGGTCGAGCTTGCCCATGCCGGCCAGCTGCGTCAGCTCGCGCCCGTATTTTTCCAGCGATTGATAGGTGCTTTCCGGGTCTTGGGTGGTTACACGCTGATTCCCGCGCACCTGCTGCAGTCCGGTCAAAAGTTTGTCGCGGGTGAGGCCCAGTTTCTTAAAGGTACCGTCTTCCTGTGCGATGGCCAGCAGCACATGCTCGACGCTGAGATAGTCGTCCTTGAGCGACTTCTGCTCATCCTCTGCGCGGGCAAGTACCTGACTGAGTCGAGTGGTCAGATGAAGCTGACCCGGGCTGCCTCCGGCGCCCTGGACCTGCGGCATCTTTGTCAGTGCCTGTTCGACGGCCTGCCGGATCGCCGGAAGCGCGATGCCGGTTCGTTCGAGCAGGGCGGAGGTCATGCCTCCCTCCTGGTCGAGCAGCGCCAGCAGCACGTGCTCCACATCGATCCCTTGATGGCTTCGCCGCTGGGCATGGGCCGATGCCGTTTGTAGGGCTTCTTGTAATTTGACCGTCATGCGATTCAAATCCATGGTCTGTCACCTCAAGTCAGTCTAAGTGTGTGTGTCGTGAGATCTGTGATAATCATCGGCCTGCGCAAGTCAACTCATGAGCGATGATGATTCGACGGGCGATAGGGCTGAGAGGAAGTACTTCTTGACCTCCGGAACAATCCCGACTACTGTACGCGAGGTCTATGGTTGAACTGCTTTCCGCCACCCTCCATTTATATCGACAGGCCTTGCAGGCGACGTGGCGGTCGCTAATGCGGAGCTGGGTGACCGTCGCGGCGCTGATCGGATTCGCTTTGCTGTTCGTCGGAGCGGCAAGAATCGTCGGATCCTTGGGCATGATCGGCGGTGTGCTGCTTGGCCTGGTCAATGCCTTGCTGGTCGGTGCGACATTGCGCCTTATCGAGCAGTCGCTGAGCGCGGTGCGAACGATCCAGTTGACCGATGTGACGGAGAGCTTCGGTCATTATTTCTGGGACGTGATCGGCGTCGGTTTTGTGCTGTGGTTGCCGATGATGGCACTCGATATGGGCACGCAAGCCAATCCCTATGGAGGATTTCTTTCTTCCGCGGTGATGCTCCTCTTATTTATCTTGTTGAATGCGGCGCCGGAGGTCATCTATCAAATCCGGCACGATTCGCCGTTAGATGTGTTCAAGGCCTCCTATGAGTTTGTGCTGGAGCATTGGATCGAGTGGTTCCTGCCCTTTGCCCTCCTGGCGCTTCCCATCGTCGTCTCGCCGAGCGGGATCCAGGAGTTTTTCAACCTCTCCACTGGTATCGGGCGTGGAGCGGGGTTGAACTTTTTCCAACTGCTCCTGCTGCCGTTTACGTTGATAGGCGGGTGGATGTCCTATGTTGGTCTCGACCCTGATGCGCAATGGGTCTTCCTGCTTCTGCTCACTCCGCTAGTGGCCACTACTGCATTGTTGTTCCGCGGCCACCTCTTTGCATTGTTACGAAGTTCGACACGACGGCAACGGATGTTTGCGCATCGGATCGAGGACAATCGGTAAACGGCTGAAACGTGTCGAATGCGCGTAGTGACTGTCGATTCCTCACGTGCTGATGCACTGCCGAGCAAATGGAGCTATAGAAAGTAGCGACGAACTGCTTGAGGCAGACAATGGGATGGTGTATGCTTTTGCATACACATCGTCATTGTGATGATCTCCCTATCGTTCGGCTAAGGCGTTGACCGTGGGACTTTCAATTTTTTGGCGCCTCCTTCTCACCTCACTTGTGATCATCGTGGTCATGGGTGGAGTCAATCTGTATGCTCTTTTTCAGCTTCGACAGTTGACGGCGATGAGTACGGAGATGGCCGCGTATCACTATCCGGCGGTCGAGTCTGCAAAACGGTTGTTGGGGTCGCTCTACGCACAATTGAATAGCGAGAAAAAATATCTTGCCACAAAAGATGCCGCGTTCTTAACAAACTTCAACGAGGAGGTAGAGGAATTTCAGCGAAGCCTCCAACATCTGCTCGGGGAAGAAAACACGCCGCAAGGGCAAAGTCTTCTCCAGGAGGTCGGCCGATTGCTCCAGGAGCGACTGGTCCTTTTTCACGATGGATTCAAGGCCGCGGCCGGCAAAGCTTCGGCAACCCTGCCAGGATATGAGAACCGGCGCGACGCACTGATGGACCGGATGTCGTCGTCGATTCAAAGCTATATCGATCTGCATGAGGCGCGCGTGAGCGTCGGGGTGAGTGAGTCACGAGCGAGCGCCGTCAAAGCCGAAGCGGTGACGCAGCAGCTGGTCCTGGTGGCATTGGTTTTTGGATTGGGGCTTGCTGGTATCGCCAGTTATACGATCTTGCGTCCACTTCGAGAGCTGCAAGGGCACATTAAGGAAATCGGCCAAGGGAAATTCGGGCAACCGCTTCAGATCGCGGCTCCGGCGGAATTGAAAGACTTGGTGGATACCGTGAACTGGATGGGCGTGAAACTTCAAGAACTCGACGATATGAAGTCGGAGTTTCTTGCGCATGTGTCCCATGAGTTGCGTACGCCCATGGCCTCGATTCAGGAAGGCACACACTTGCTGCTCGATGAGATTCCAGGCCCTCTCACACAGGAGCAACGGACGACGCTCCGTATTATGTCCGACAGCAGCAGGCGGCTGATCCATTTGATCTCAACCATCCTCGACCTTTCGAAGATGGAAGCCGGTATGATGGAGTATCGGATCGTTCCCGTGGATCTCAAGCGTGTCGCGGACATTTCCGTCAATAAGGTGCGACTCCTGGCCGATTCCAAGCATATTCAGCTGCTGGTTGAGAATGTCGGAGAACGGGCGTGGGTGAAGGTGGATGCCCCGCGGATTGAACAGGTTCTTGATAATCTGCTCTCGAATGCCCTGAAGTTCAGTCCGGAAGGTGGCATTGTCAAGCTGCAGATGAAACCAGATCAGCAAGCCGGTGTGCTTGAAGTCTCGGTATCCGATACGGGACTAGGCATTGCTGCTGATGACCTTCCTCATATTTTTGAGCGGTTTTATCAAGGGCAGACAAAGGCAAGAAGTGCTGCAGCTGGAAGCGGGTTGGGGCTGGCGTTGGCAAAGAAAGTTGTCGAAGCTCACGGAGGGAGAATTTGGATAGAAAGTGATGCTGGCAAAGGGACGGCTGTACGGTTTATCCTACGGTTGGCGAAACAGGGAAGGGAAGAAGAGCGGGAACAGGGCCGGGAACAGGGCCGGGAACAGGAGGGGACAGGGAGCATGACGCGGCTGATGGTTCAGGCAGTAATACTCTCGACAATGCTTGGGGGCTGTGCGGCATGGGGTCCGACGCCGGCTCATAGGCCGTATTTTGTCTTGGAGTCGACAGAAGTAAAGACATTTCAATCACTTGCCAGAAAACAGGACGGGGTAGTGGAGAAATGCAGCGAAATGGGTTCTTGCGACCATGCCTACTTTACCAGGGGGTTGATTGGTCTCTATGAACGCCGCGACATTGCAGAGAAATGCTTCGAAAAGGTCATTGCCCTTGATCCCAAGAGTCAACTCGCTGCATCGAGTAAAGCCTGGATGCAATTGTTGCAAAGGCATCCAGCTCCGGCCTCGGTCTCGTGGCTGGACGCCCTTTTTGGAGCACCTGCGATTGCCAATACGAATTCAGCGTTGGTCAGAGCTACGGATCGCTTGGTGCGGGACTTGCTTGAATGGGAAGGGAATGTTCAGACGGTGGAATATTTGCAGCGAGAGATTGCCGACCGGGATCGCAAGATCGACTCGTTATTGAAGAAAGATCCGGGGAAGGGGGGCTCTGATCCGGCCCTGGTTCAGAGTCTTCAGAAACAGCTGCACGACCGAGATAAGAAAATCGAGGAGCTGTCCACGCAGTTGGAAGCCTTGAAACGAATCGACCAGGAAATGCGCGAGAAGGTGCGCCCGATCCGCCCGCCATCGACGGTCGCCCCGATTCCTGCGCCGGACACATCGCCATAACGAACAACTGGAAGGCACATCATGGACCAAGAGCATATTCTCGTAGTCGACGATGACGAAGGCCTGCTGCATTTAGTGAAGATGCGGCTTTCCGCGATGGGATTCTCCGTCACATCTGCCACAACGGGGCAGGAGGCGCTTGGAGAAGCCAAGAAGAAGATGTTCGATCTGGCGATCACCGATTTGCGTCTCCGCGGCGAAGACGGGTTGGATGTCACCGAGGAGTTGCTTCGTATCCACCCCGGTCTCCCGGTCATCATTCTGACCGCGCATGGCAGCATTCCCAACGCCGTCGAGGCTATGCAGCGCGGCGCGTTCGGCTATCTGACCAAACCGTTCGACGACAAGGAGCTGAAGGCCACAATCGAAAAAGCCCTCTCGCAGCAGCGGATGAGCCGGGAGATCAAGCGGCTCAAATCGCTGGTCAAGGAGCTCTATGGCCTGGAAAACGTCGTCGCGCGAAGCCCTGCCATGCAGCGGTTGTTTCAGCAAATCGCCCAAGTGGCCGACTCAGATGCCACGATTCTGCTCTTTGGAGAAACCGGAACCGGCAAGGAGGTCATGGCTCGTGTCATCCATACCAACAGCCGGCGCTCCAAGGGGCCGTTTGTGGCGCTCAATTGCGCCGCGATTCCGGAAACGCTGTTTGAAAGCGAGCTCTTCGGACATGTCAAAGGCGCATTCACCAGCGCCCACGGCTCCAAACGCGGACTGTTCCAAATGGCTAACGGAGGCACCCTGTTCCTGGACGAAATCGGCGAGATGCCGCTTTCAATGCAAGTCAAGCTGTTGCGTGCCGTACAGGAGCGAGAAATCCGTGAGGTAGGGGCGGAGACATCGTCGAAGGTGGACGTGCGCATCATCGCCGCCACGAACAAGGATCTTGGAGAGGCGGTCAAGAACGGAACTTTCCGAAACGATCTGTACTATCGCATTTCGGTGGTCCCGCTGTTTATTCCGCCGTTGCGCGATCGCCGCGATGACATTCCCCTCCTGGCGCAGCATTTTCTCAAGCTCAGTGTGCAGCGGGCAAACAAAGAGGTCAAAGGGTTCACGCCTGCCGCGCTGCATCGACTGATTGTCAATCCGTGGCACGGCAACGTGCGGGAATTGGAAAACGCGGTTGAAAAGGCGGTGGTCATGTCGCGCCAGGATATGCTGACGCCGGACCTCCTCCCGTCCGTCGGTGTGTCGCCTGACACGCCGCTCAAGCCGCTCACCGAGGCCAAAGAAGAGTTCGAGCGAACCTATTTGAAGAACGTGTTGCAGCTGACGGGGGGCAATATTTCCCGCGCCGCCCAGTTTGCCGGACGATACCGCGCCGACTTCTATAAGATGCTCAGAAAGTATGGCCTGCATCCGTCGATGACGAAAGGCAAGCCTGACGCTGAATTGGAAGAGCTCGAAGACGAGGCGGATCTGACCGAGGCGGAGCGGTAGCGACCGGAGTACTATGAATCGTACGAATTCGTAGACGGTGAAGCTGGATGATCCATATCCGACCGCCTTTCCGTCAACTCGGGTAGAAGGTTTGTGATTGCGGACAGCGCTCTCTGGCTGCATGCGCATTCAGTCCCTTGACATCGTAGATCCTGTAGGCCATATAGGGCACTGTAGAAGCAATGCAGTCGATTAACCCTCACACAAGGAGAGCGCCAATGACTCGTACGTCAATCATGCTTGCCGCAGCGCTGTTTATGACCGTCGGCTGTTCGTCGATGGAGACTCAGACCGCTGCACCGAAACC
>MSXM01000008.1:0-24342 GCA_002083565.1 Nitrospira sp. ST-bin4
TTGTTCACTTCTTGTAGGTACATGGCGATGCGCTCGGTTCCGTACGTAATCTCGCCCGTGATGGGACTCAATTCAATGCCGCCGATTTCTTGAAAGTACGTGAACTGCGTGATTTCCATGCCATCCAGCCGCACTTCCCATCCCAGCCCCCAGGCACCCAACGTCGGCGACTCCCAGTCATCCTGAATGAAACGGATGTCGTGCTGTTTTGGATTGATCCCCAAGCGCGACAAGCTTTCAAGATACAACTCCTGGATGTTGTCGGGAGCGGGCTTCAGCACCACTTGGTACTGATAGTAGTGCTGCATGCGGTTTGGATTTTCACCGTAGCGCCCATCGGTGGGACGACGGCAGGGTTGCGCATAAGCGGCGCGCCAGGGTTCCGGTCCCAGCGACCGGAGAAAGGTCGCTGGATGGAATGTGCCGGCTCCCATCTCCATATCGTAGGGCTGATGAATGACACAGCCACGATCGGCCCAAAATTGGTGCAGGGTAAGTATCAAATCTTGATAATTCACGGCAGGTCCAACCTAGACGGGAGAAATAAACGACAGTTTATTCGGTTGCGCAAAGCGAGGGGCAAGCTAACAAGAATGCTTTTCCCCTGTCAAGCAACATTCCCTCTGTGATCAATAGTTTGCAAATAGCTTCGCCTAGGAGTTGCGCAACTCGAATGGACAGTGCAGAGGAAGGCCCATCATCATCGGAATGCATCAGGGCTTGACAGAAGAGAACGACTTGACCTATTGTTATTATTGTTGACAAACTAACTCATAATTACATTCCATCGCACCAATGAAACTGTCGAAGAAAAGCGAATATGGACTCCGCGCCCTTCTTGAATTGACGCTGGCCCATGGAACGGCCACATTACAACGCCAGGACATTGCCGCTCGCCAGCACATCCCGATTGAATTCCTAGAGCAAATTCTGCTCGCACTGAAGCGAGCCGGCCTCCTTTCAAGCCGGCGAGGCGCGAAAGGGGGCTACACCCTGATCAAGCAACCGAAAGATATTTCGCTCGGCCATGTGATTCGTATTCTTGACGGCCCCCTTGCGCCGATCGGCTGCGTCAGCAAGACCGCGTACCAAAAATGCAGTGATTGCCCTTACGCCAATAAGACGCAGTGCCCCGTGCAGCACGTCATGGGCGCCGTACGGGACGCGATTGCCGATATCCTGGATAACTACTCACTGGCTGATTTCGCGTCAGGCCATCGCAAAACGTAACGAACCATGGACCTGCTCGTTCTCGTATCGATCACATTCATCGCAGCAGCCGTCAACGGCGCGCTGGGGTACGGATTTTCCTCAATCACAGTCCCTGTCGCACTGCTGTTCTATACCAATCGGATTCTGAATCCAGCGCTAGTCCTGATCGAACTGGTGATCAATAGCTACGTCCTGTTCATCAATCGGGCCAGTATTCCACATATCTGGAAGCGAGTGGCGCCGATTCTGATCGGCCTGGCTATCGGTGTCGCCATCGGCAGCTATATCTTGTCATTGGTCCATCCTGCCTGGGTCAAGTTCGTCACGTATTTTTTTCTGCTGCCGCTGATTCTCCTCCAAGCCGCCGGCATCCGAAAACCGATTAAGGCTGAACGCGCCATCGCCATCCCATTTGGGGTGGGAATCGGCACCCTCTATTCCGTCACGACGATTTCCGGGCCTCCGCTCGCGTTGCTGTTCAATAATCAAGGCTACGCCAAGCAGGATTTCCGGGCTGCGCTCGGCGTCATTCGCGCCGCTGAATCCTCTATGACCGCCATCGCCTACGGCATCATCGGCTTCTATAGCGCCGGCAGCATAGAGATCATTCCCTATATTGTTCCCAGTGTCCTCCTGGGTATTCCGCTCGGCAGCTACCTCATTCGCTGGATGGATCCTGAAACATTCAGACGGATCTGCATGGCATTCGATGCACTCGTGGTGGCGTTTGGGCTGTCACGAGTATTAGTCGAGCTCAATCTCGCTTCTGCATTGACAACCTACAGCATTCTATCGATTGTCATCCTATTGAATGCGTATCTGCTATACCGTTTTTTCAGAGAGCGCCCGCCGCCATAGATCTATTCGCCACCAGGGCTCCAAATTGATTTGAGTCCGGCACTTTTTTCCCTTCGCCGCCCTTGACATCCTCGCCAAAACTACTTTCTGTAGTGCCTGCCTGGAAAACCATACACTAGCAATTGTTTGATTTTCTTCGCGCTTCACGCCCCTCTCTCAACGATGAATCCTACACCCTTCACACAATACACCTGCACTCGCCAGGTCGAAGTCAAACTCCGCTATTCATAAGCACTTTCCAATCACCTCCATCAGGCATAGCCCTTGCTCATCCACCCCTGAGAATGAAAAACTTAACTGACATTAATTTTCAGAAATCGATCATTGGTCTGGCCTGTTCGATCACCTTGAGTGTCCTGTTCCTCTCCCTCTCAGGTTGCGGATCAGGAGGCGCTGGGGAACCAACGATTTCTACAACCTCCACCGCAAGTGGAGCCACGGCAACTTTGGCCTGGAATCCGGTGCAGCCCCAACCGGGGGAACCATCAATCCTTGGCTATTACATCCACTATGGGAGACAATCCTCGGGCCAACCTGGCTCCTGTTCCTATGAAGACAGCATCTTCGTGATGACCTCAACTGGAACAGTAACAAGGCTGGAAGCCGGCAGCCGCTATTACTTTGCGGTGAGTGCCTATAATGGCGTTGAAGGTGCCTGCTCAAACGAGGTCTTCACCGATACGTAACACGGCGCCTCAGAGATTTCCCTCAGTCATTTCCTCGCAATTTCCCATTACTCTTCATTGACTCACTCCAACTGATTTGTTAGCCTCAAGCCCCGCTGCGTTGTTATCAACAAGAAAGAACAAACACGCTCGACGCCACCCTTAGGCATCGATATCCCGAAAGGAGTTCTCATGGCCGGCTCATTGGCTTCACCGGAATTACTGACAGCGCTTCAGAACAAAGCAACCCAACTCCGTATCGGGAGTGTGTTGGCCACCAGCGAAGCAGGAAGCGGCCATCCATCCAGTTGTTGTTCCGCCGCCGACATTGTGGCGGCACTCTTCTTTTCCGTCATGCGATACGACCCGAAAAATCCGAAAGCACCCAACAGCGATCGGTTCGTGCTCTCTAAAGGCCATGCCGCGCCCCTTCTCTATGCCGCCTGGGCAGAGGCAGGACTGTTCCCGGCCAGTGACCTGTTGAAACTGCGCACCCTGGCGTCAGATCTGGAGGGACATCCGACTCCCCGCCTGCCGTTTGTGGATATGGCGACTGGCTCATTGGGACAAGGCCTCCCGGTTGGTATCGGCATCGCGCTGAACGCACAGTTTGTCGACAAACTGGATCACCGAACCTATGTCTTAATGGGAGATGGAGAATCTGTCGAGGGATCGGTGTGGGAATCCGCTGAGCTCGCGCGCCATCACGGATTAGACAGCCTCTGCGCAATCATCGATATCAATCGGCTCGGTCAAAGTGATCCCACCATGCTCCAACATGATATGGAAGCCTACCGCGCACGGTGGACCGGCTTCGGCTGGCAGGCATTGATTGTGGACGGACACGATCTTTCAGCTCTGCTCGCAGCCTTCGACACCGCGGCAAATACAAAGGGGAAGCCGACCGTGCTCCTTGCCAAGACCTTCAAAGGCAAGGGGATCTCCTTCATGGAGAACCATCCGAGCTGGCATGGGAAGCCCATTCCTAAAGGAGAGGAAACCCAAAAAGCTATCGCTGAACTGAACCAGCAGCTCAAGCAGAGCAGTATCTCCGTGGCAATCAAGAAGCCGGCGTCGACGGCACCGACAACCTCTCCGGTCAACCCGCTCCCGGTATCGCCCTACAAAACTGGCGACGCTGTCGCAACGCGCGAAGCCTTCGGCGTCGCGCTGGAAGCACTCGGTTCGGCAAACCCCTCGGTGGTTGCCCTCGATGCAGACGTTAAGAACTCTACCTATACCGACAAGTTCGGCAAAAAGTTTCCAACCCGGTTCTTTGAAAACTTTATCGCCGAGCAAAACATGCTGGGCGCTGCGGCCGGACTTGCAGCCTGCGGAAAAATCCCTTTCGTCGCCACCTTTGCCGCATTCTTTACCCGCGCATACGACTTCATCCGTATGGCTGCCATCAGCGGATCGAACCTCAAACTCGTCGGCACCCACGTGGGCGTGAGCATCGGGGAAGACGGCCCGTCCCAGATGGGCCTGGAAGATATCGCCATGATGGCGGCGCAGCCGGGCGTCACAGTGCTCTACCCTTCCGACGCCACCTGCACCTATCGCCTGGTCGAAGCAGCGGCCAATCACAAAGGGATGGTCTACCTGCGCGCCGGCAGACCAAAGAGTCCCGTGCTCTACGGACCGGAGGAGCGGTTCGCAATCGGCGGCAGCAAGGTACTCCGCCAGAGCGCATCGGATGTGCTCACCATCGTCGCCGCCGGGGTGACCCTGTTCGAAGCATTGAAAGCCCACGACCAGTTGAAGGCATCCGGCATCCACGTGCGTGTCATCGATCTCTACAGCATCGTCCCGATCGACCGCACCACGTTGCTGGACAGCGCCAGATCCACCCACGGCCGCATGCTCACGGTCGAAGACCATTATGCCCACGGAGGACTGGGGGATGCCGTGCTCAGCGCGGTCGGACCGGAAGGAATCAAGGTCCACAAGCTCGCGGTGCGCGTGATTCCGCACAGCGGGAAGCCGGAAGAACTTGTCGATCACTTCGGCATCGGCACACGATCGATCGTCGAGGCAGTGAAACAGATCGCCAAGTAGCTGCCCGTCCGCCGTCGTTCTCCCCGCTCAAGCTCTATGAGGCCCGCTGTGCCCGCACGCTTTGCGTCGTGGATACAGCGGCTCAATGAGACACATACATTTCCCGGCTTAGCCCGCATTATTCATGACGGTTCGTTGCGAAATCGCCAAGCCGCGTCGTGAGACCGGCGCGCGGAGCCCTGAGGATCTGAGGCGTACTCGTGCAGTACGTTGAAGATCTGAGGGGCGAGCCCGCTGGCCGTAGGCTGGTCGGAACAGCGGATCGGCGATTGCAGCAGAAGTGCTCATGAATAATGCGGGCTAGAAGCCACGCACTGTGAGACAGTCCTCCTTTCCGTCACACACTCGCCTCGCTGAGCGGGCAAAGCAGGCTTCACGAGAGCCTGCACGTGGCCCACGTTCCAACACCCCTCACCTCGCATGAATAACAAAAGTTACTTTTGACATCATCTGCACCCCGTACTATACTCATCAGGTTTTTAGCCAACAAAGACGTTCGCACTCATCGGTGATCACGTGAGGCGCGGGCTCATTCACAACCATTCAGGGAGGAGGACGCGGATGAGGAGATTACAGCTACCCCAGACCGCTGCGATGGCAGGCATCACAGCCATGGCATTGACAGGCATGCTGGGGCTTTCGACCACACTACAGGCGAAGACGCATGACGTGAAATTCACCGCGATGGAAACCGAGATTGTCGTCGAAGGCACCGGCGAAAAGTACAAGGCCTGGACCTTCAACGGACAAATGCCGGGGCCCGTGGTCCGCGTGACAGAAGGCGACACGGTCAACTTCACGCTTGACAATCCGAAGACGAACTTCTTCGGACACTCGATGGACTTTCACGCTGCGGAAATCGACTTCTTAAAGAACTACCGCGAGATCAAGCCGGGCCAAACCATTCAATACACTTTTGTGGCCAAGAAGCCGGGGGTGTTCTTCTATCACTGCGGCGCGCCGCCGATGATTCAGCATATTGCCCGTGGCATGTTCGGCGCCATCATCGTGGACCCGAAGGATGCGAAGGTCTGGCCGAAGGCCGATCGGGAGTATCTCCTGGTCCAATCGGAATTCTGGAAGAATCCTGACGATGTCGGCGCGATGTTCGATCGTAAGTTCGATAACGTGGTCTTCAACGGCGGCATCTGGAAGTACCATCCGTTCTTCATCGGCGCGGCTCCGTTGGAAGCCAAGCCGAACGAGCGGGTGCGGTTCTACTTCGTGAACGCCGGCCCGAACGAATTCTCTTCATTGCATCCCATCGGCGAGATCTGGGACGCAGTCTATGAGAGCGGTAATCCGGCCAACAAGTTTGTAGGCGTCCAGACCTATGTCGTGGGACCTGGCAGCGCCGCCACGTTTGACCTAATTTCGGAATCACCGGGGGTCTATCCGATCGTGACGCACTCGCTGACCGCGGCGCTTCGTGGCGCCATTGCAGCCTTGACGATCACCCCGGTCGCCAAAGATGCGCCGTTGATGCCGTTGACCCCATGGAATCCGTAGGCAACAACTGCCTCTTGCAGTGGATATGATCCGTCGTTCAGCACATTAACTAATGAAGAGGAGACCAACAATGACTCGCACTTCGACAATGCTGGCGGTCGCGCTGTTTGCGACCGTTGTCAGCGCACCGGTACTCAGCATGGCTGCAGACACAAAGCCCTCGCTCTATGAACGGCTCGGAGGGACCGGTCCCATCACGGCCGTCGTGGGGAAATTCGTCGCCAACGTGGCAGCCGACAAGCGGATCAATGGGTACTTCGCGAAGGCCGACATCCCCAACCTCAAGCGGCAGCTGGTCGATCAGGTGTGCCAAGCCAGCGGCGGTCCTTGCACCTACACGGGCAAGGATATGAAGACCACGCACCAAGGGATGAAGATCACGACAGCGGCGTTCAACGCGTTGGTTGAGGATCTCGTGGCAGCGCTCGATACCTTCAACGTCCCGGAGCAAGAGAAGAGTGAGTTGCTCAGCGTCTTGGGACCGATGAATAAAGATATCGTCGAGGTCCCGTAGAATCGCAGAACGCGTGGCGGGTCGTATATGAGCCAGCCACGCCGATCTGCAGAGCGGATCACATTTCTGGAGTACCGCACAAGGGCGGCAGACAACAGTCTGCCGCCCTTTTCAACACGTAGAAAGCAAGGATTCGTTGTTGGCTATGGTGACGCATCCGCAACAAGGGATAACAGCAATAATTCTGACACTTGCCCTTGCAAGCACGGGCATACTTCATGCTGAGCCACGCGCCAACGAACGTATCGCCTTGGCACTTTCCGGACAGAATTGCTCACTACACCGTCAGGCCATTGCCAAGACGCTGTCTCAAGTCCCCGGAGTCATACGCATCGATATGGATCTCATCGATGGGCACGTCTTGATCGACCGGATTCAAGATGAGCGAACAGCGGCGGACTTCCAAACCATCATCAATGGCGTCCTCCCATCGGATGCTCAATGCCGCGCCGAAGTCATGGAATCCTGCATCTCGGCGGATCCAATGCCGCCAAGCCACGGCCACTAGCTCGGATTCGGCGAAACAAATACCAAGACCCGGAGCCGTTCTCCGGTATGGTTCTTCACCCCATGCTCTTCGCCTGCTGGAGCCAGTGTCGCTTGTCCTGCTCCTAACACCTGTTTCTCTGCTCCGACCTGAAAGGTCCCCTGCCCTTCAAGAACCAGATAGACTTTGTCCTGGCCGCTATGTACATGCCCCTGTTGTTCCTGCCCCGGCTCGAAACAATACACATCGCAGAAGAATCGCTCCGTCTGAAACAAATTGTTCTTCTTCATCTTCTCACTGCTGAATCGCTGACAATCCGCAAGGTTCATTACCTTCATCGCTACAGACCTTTCTTCACTGATACACGCTGCCTCTCAGCTTGCAACGACAGTAGGCCGTAGTAGACAGATCCTGCCGACTACCGATTAGGGCAACCGCGACAAGGCTTTCTGATAGGAGCCCTTAATCTCGTCTAACGCAGTATCCACTGTGGTTTTTATGGTATGCCATTTTGCATCTGTCGCATCCCGTAAGGCATCCAACTTATCCTTGGCCGCTTCTTTTTTCTTATCCAGCTCATCGATGGACTTCTGAAGTTCCGCCCTGGTTGATGCCGAGACGTTCCGCGCTTTGCCTCGCAAGGTCTCGATTTGACGTTGAATAGCAGATAACTCCTCCTGAGCCTTCCGTTGAAACGCGTCTTTCTGCTGGGCCGTATACTCTTTCGCCGCCTCGACCGTCTCTTGAGCCTCCTTGGCTATAGTCTCTGCGCCAGCTAGTGAATCGGGCGCCATTCCAAGATCCAGTACAACCCAGACACACACAATCCAGAGCGCCTGCAACAACCATGGAAGTTGAGTCATCATTCTTTCTCCTCTACTTTGATCTTCTGCCGATCTACGCAGAAAGTATAGTCAACCGGATTTGCAAAGTCATCCGGACTTGGCGGATAGATTCCCTGCCCGCCTCGCTAAACTTTCGACCGTAACAACCGAGAAAGGAACATATCAGAGCATACCTGAGACAAAGCGAGAAGGAGCAGTGACCGTGCCCCCTGAATCTCCGACAGCATCAACACCGATCGAACAACTGGAGCAAGCGCTGATCAAGAAGCTGGAGCGCGGCGAGATCGAACTGCCGTTGCTGCCTCAGGTGGCCAGCCAAGTGATGGCCCTTACCTCTGATCCGTCCGCCGACGCCGCCAAACTGTCTTCCCTCATCCACCAAGACCAGGCCTTAGCCGCACACGTGCTGCGCATCGCCAATTCCCCCGCTTATATGCCCAGAAGCCCCGTCGCCTCACTTCAGCATGCCGTCGCCATGCTGGGGATCAATTTGCTGTCTGAAATCGCGTTTACCACATCGTTGAAAGCCGGCGCGTTTCAGGTGCCGGGCCATGAAGACACGGTCAAGCAGTTATGGCGGCACTCACTGGCCAGCGGCGCCTTTGCAAAAGAGGTCGCTCGAACCAGACGCGTGAACGTCGAAAGCGCCTTTCTCTGCGGACTGTTGCACGGAATCGGGAAACCTGTCGTCCTCCGTACGGCGGCGACGGTTGCGCGTGAGCAACAGATCCAGGCCGACACGTCGATATTTCAGTTCGTGATCGACGGCTATCATTCGCGTGTGGGATGCCTCATCGCCGAGAAGTGGAGCCTCCCCAAGCAAGTCGTTGAGGTCATTCAATACTATGGTGATTACGACCATGCCACATCCAGCCGCCAGGAGTGCATGCTCACCTGTGTCGCCGATCGACTGGCCACTCACATCCTCGCCCCGGATGCCATGCCGGAAGAACAGCTGCGAGACCATCCGGTGTTTGCAGAATTAAACCTCTATCCCAACGACGTCGACCAACTCCTGGCTGGTAAGGACAAGGTGCTGGCCATAGTGAACACGTTGAACTTATGAGCACATCGACCGCCTTTGACATTATTGTGATCGGAGCCGGCCCCGCCGGCCAGAAAGCGGCCATCCAGGGCGCCAAGGCGGGAAAGCGCGTGGCGCTCATCGAACGTGAACGGGGCATCGGAGGCAGCTGTGTCTACCGCGGAACGATTCCCAGCAAAACGTTGAGAGAAAGCGCACTCCAACTCGATCGGCTCAAATCCGCCGGTGCGGCCTTCGACTTCAGCCTGAAACCGGACATCCAAATCGCAACATTACTCAGCCGGCTGGAAGATGTCATCTCGGCTCATGACACCTTCATGAGCCGGCAGCTCAGGCGCAACGGCATTTCGTTGCTTCACGGACGCGCCGGCTTTCTCGACGCGCACACCATCGAGATGCTGACGGTCGACGGAGGTCGCCAATCATTGACCGCCGACGCCATTATTCTGGCCACTGGCTCGCGTCCCCGGAATCCGGAAAACATTCCCGTCGATCACGAACACATTCTCGACAGCGACTCACTCCTGTCGATGATCTACCTGCCCCGCTCGTTGACGATCATCGGCGGCGGCGTCATCGGATGCGAGTATGCCTCGATTTTTGCGCTGCTGGGGACGCAGGTCACGCTGATCGACCGCGCCTCCTCCCCGCTTCAATTCATGGACCATGAACTCGTGACCCATTTCGTGAAACTTTTCGAACAGCAAGGCGGGCGCTATCTGGGAGGGCAGCAGATCCTGGAGGTTCGGTGGGACGGCGCCGCTCATGTCGTCACGACGTTGAAAGATAACCCTCCGGTCAAGAGCGAGAAGCTTCTGGTCGCGCTGGGCCGGCAAGCCAACATCGAAGATCTCAATTTGTCGGCGGCAGGGCTCACGGCTACGGAGAAAGGCACGGTCTCAGTCAACCAGTTCTGCCAGACGGATGTCCCGCACATCTACGCCGTCGGCGACATGGTCGGAGCTCCGGCACTCGCCTCAAAAGCGATGGAACAAGGGCGCAGAGCTGCCAGGCATGCCCTGAACCTGCCGGTCGGCGATGCCGCGTCGACCATCCCCCTTGGAATCTACACCATTCCTGAAATGGCCAGCATCGGTCTCGATGAAGAGGCTGCCCGTGAACGCTACCGAAATCCACTCATCGGGCGGGCAAAGTTTGAAGAAGTCGCCAGAGCGCAGATATCGGGGGCCGGCCAAGGCCTCCTCAAAATGGTGGCAGACCCCTCAGGCGAGCAGCTGCTCGGTGTGCAGATCGTAGGCGATTCAGCGACAGAATTGGTGCATGTCGGACAATCCGCACTTCAGCAGGGCGCCAACATCGAATTCTTTATCGACAACATTTTCAACTTTCCCACCTATGCCGAGACCTATCGTATCGCCGCGTTGGACATCCTCGGGCAAGCGGCCAAACGCAAGACCGCTGAAGCCGCATAGCCGGCTCCATCCCCTTGCCCCCTGCCCCCTTGCCTACGACAGGCCCTCACAGTCAGACGCATCTGCATCAACCAGGATCAGCGCAGCAGATCGTTACAATGCCTCCTCGGCCTGATTCTCTCGTTCGTAGGGTTCCGCTTCCAGCTCCTTCACCACATGCTGAAGCCTGGCCCACCCGTCCGGGGTAAGATCGACAAACTCCAATCCAAAGAAATCGTCACGGCACCAGCGAACGATGGCTCTTTTGACCTGAAGCGGCGGCTCTTCGTCTGACACTTCAATGCGCATTTCGATTTCTGTCCCCGAGTGTACGTGAGTGCTGCTGAAGACTCTGCAGCCTCGAATGGACAGATCTCCAAGGATACCAACGCCGGAAACGATATTGGTGGAACTGAAGGAACTCCGGAATTGAACGGGAAAGCGAGCGTCTTTTCTATTCTCCATACGCCAAACCTCGTGCGGGGATGTCGGGTTACCCCTTTATATTGCCGATGGGCCGTAATTCCGCCACTACTTTTGTGATTCCCGCCCGATCAACCGATGCGACGACGTCCGAAATATTCTTGTAGGCAAAGCCTGCCTCTTCGGCAAGGCCCGACATGGAGACCGCCTTCACCATAATGCCCTGTTGCTGCATCTGCTGCTGAAGCTGCTCTCCGCGAATCGCCCGCTTCGCCTGCGTACGCGACATCGTACGTCCGGCCCCATGCATCGTCGACGCGAACGTGTCGCGCACCGCAGTCTCAGTCCCTGCGAGCAAATAGGACCCGGTTTGCATCGACCCGCCGCAAATAACCGGCTGGCCTGTCGCACGATCACGGAGCGAAAAATCGATGCGCCACATTTCGCTCCTAGCCGGTGAGACTCTGCGGGGCCTGCGTATCGGAATCAAGGCTCTTGAAGTTCGAACGACTTAGGAAAGTCGGTGAGATTGCGACAGCCATCCTTCGTCACTAAGACCATGTCCTCGATTCTCACCGCGCCTAAACCCGGGTAATAGAGTCCCGGTTCAACCGTGACAACATGGCCTTCTTGCAGAAGAGAACCGGTTCGACTGATGCGCGGCGCTTCATGAATATCCAACCCCACGCCATGGCCGGTTCCATGAAAATACCCTTGCATGCGCCCGTTCACCAAGCCGGTCTTATACCCCGCCTTGTCGAATCGCGCACAGATCCCTTGATGAATCTTCATCCCATCGGCGCCATCCTTGACCTTCTCAATGGCTTCTTCTTGAGCGTCCTTGACGGTTTGGTACAGCCGTTTCAGGTCCGGAGTCGGCGCCCCCCGAACAATTGTGCGGGACATATCGGCAAAATACCGGCTGGTGGCCGACCTGGGAAACACATCAAAAATGATGCTGCGCCCTGCGGGCAACGGGCCGCTGCCTTCATTGTGAGGATCGCAGGCCTGTTCCCCTCCGGCCACGATCGTGTGCTGAGCGACACAGTCCCGCTCCATCAGCTTCACGTTGATCAGCTTCTTAATCCGCTCAGACGTCAACACCTCTCCGTCGAGATGGAGCCAGCCCCGCTCGATCGTCGCCCGTCGGACAGTCTCAAACGCCGCCGCAACGGCGTCTTCCGTAGCGCGCTGCGCTGTTTCGATGTGGCGAATTTCGTCGGCGGTTTTCACCACCCGTTGCTCATAAAATGGATCCCGCTTGGGTTTCAGGCTATACCCGAGTTCCTGGAGCCTGGTGGCATGGATGAATGGGAAATTCGCCGGAACCAAGAGCCGGCGAATTTTGAATTCTTTTAACACCACATGCACGATATCGACCGTTGTCGGATCTTTGATGCCCTGCGCTTTTGCTTTCTGTTCGAGCTCGGAATAGGACAAGACGCGGTCAACCGAGGCCTGAGCCCTGGCACGATCCATTTCAAGATCGCTCATTACCAGCAAGCGTTCCCCCTTGATCTCCATATAGATGAAAGAGTCCGGCGCGATAAATCTGGTGGCGTAATAAAGGTTCGAGTCCTGTTCGCTCGCAGCAATAAAGAGCGTCGCAATTTCAGGTTGAGAAACGGCAGCGCGTTTCATGAACAGAAGAACGGATGGTGAGAGATAACCATGCGGCCTGATACAGGCATGTGTGTCTGAGTCCTCAACATTGTGAAGCGGATGCTAGCATGGGGGCGGGAGTCGGTCAAGAATAAGGCTCCGTCACGGAGTGGGGGGAGATGATTCAGACGGCAGCGCAACATCCGGCGCAGGAGTCTTGCCCTCTTCATCCGACGTCGCGAGATCAATCGGAAGCGTCAGCGTATTCGTCAGCACATCGACCGCAAGCTGGGCCAGCCCGGACAGACCCGATGCAAAGGACTTCACCGGCATGTAGGTGACATCGGGATTTTCGACCGCCCCCTTGACGGAAAATATCGCCGTCGCCAACCCCTTCCGTTCACCGGCAAGAATCCGGCCGAAGAGAGGAATGGTCTTGATGAATTGCGAGTAAGATCCAAATGGACTCACCGCCATGACGAGATCCAGCTGATCGGTCGGCAAATCGTACTGGCCCGCCGCCGTGAGCTTCAGAATCGGACTGTCCATAATCATGTTGTCGGTCTGAAACACGCCGTTCTGGATCACAACCGTCCCGGAAATTTTGTTGTACGGCAGCCCCTCCCTTTCAAGGTCCATTTTTCCCTGCAAGACGACCGGAAGGTTCAAGAGACGGATGATTTTCCATACCGCCCGCTCGCTTGATTTGAGAATGTGCCCTTTTTCCAATAACATCTCGGCCTTCCCGTTGAGCGACGGATAGACCCCATGGGGATTGCGGCCATGCCCTCGAAGAGAGCCGCTCAGCCGCATATTCCCCGTCACACCAGTCACATGGCCATCCGTGAATTGCAACAGATCGTTGACCGGCAAACCGGTGGCGCGGAACGAGACGTCCATTTCCACCGGCGTCTTTCTGGACAGTTGGGCCACGAGCCGCCCGGCGACTTGCCCGTGGGCCGATTCGCCGGAAATACGATCGACATCGAGCACCCCGTCCTGAATGTTCACGCGCGCCGACAGCCCGCCGAACTTCATGTGCTTGTAGTGACCGCGCGCGATTGCCGCAGCCATCGTCACCCGGCTCGTCGCCGCCAAGTCTTCAAGAAATTCCCGCACAACCGACCGGTCCCCCTTGGGAATCAACAGATCCAGATCCAGCTGATTCGACTCGATCTTGCCGGTGATCACCGGCTTGGCCGTCCAGTTTTTGACCGTGGCCTCCAAGGCCACATCGCTGTCATGGATCTTGAACGACAATCGTTTGATCTCGGCGCCGTTACGCACCAGCTTGACACGGGCATAGAGATCCTGGATGGGGCCCTCCGCGCCTCCGGCCATCAAGCCGTTCGTCAGCGCCATCCACCCGGTAATCCGCCAGGCTTGCCAATCCTTGCCCTTTCCTTTGACGTCAAGAGAGACTTCTATATTTCCGGCCTCAAAACCGCTCTTTGAAATCCACTCCGGCACTCGAGACAGGGACAAGGCCCCGGTCGTCACTGAAGCATCGATACTGAATGGATCGCCCAACCGCATACTTCCCTTGGCCGGAATCCGGATCGACGGCAGAATCAGCTCCACCCGGTTCACCGTCAGGGCGTCGGCCTTGGTCGCGTCGCCCTCGAATGCGATGGTTGCCGGCGCGCCGATGGGCTTTTCGCCCAAAACCGGCAGAATGAACATCGACTCATCGAACACGACCGTGCCGCGGAGGTGAGGCGCCGCCGTTGAGCCGGACAGTGTGACGGCCGCTCCGATAATGCCTTCGAATGAACCAGGCGGCACGGCGCCTCCGGACACCAGGCTCATCAGATGTGCGGCATCCCCTCGCGCCTGAACAGAGACATCGTGAAATACGCTCGCGCTTCCACCGGTGATCGTCCCGTGAACCTGCACCGCCACATCTCCGAGGTCGCCGGTCACTTCCTCGAGTTGCGTCGATCCCTCAGCCAAGATGAATCGCCCTTGCAGCCCCGTGAGCCGTTCCGGCAGCGCTGAATGAGTCAGGCTCACGGATTGAACCGTAATCTCTCCTCCGGCAAAGGTAATGCCTCCCGGCTGGGTCAACGCGCCGACGAGGCGGAAGGTGGGCCGGGCCGTGCCTTCCACATCCCGAACTCCGGCCATCACCTGCGTCAATCGTTCAACCTTCATTGTTTCGGCCAGAAAATCTACCAGATGCAATGCCGTCATCTCGCCCGTCACTTCCAATTCAAGCCAGGGACCTGCCTCAAGAAACGAGACGACGGCCTTTCCATCCGTCAACCTGATCGTGCCATAGCTCCCCGTCACACCGGTGATGCGCATGCGTCCGGGCTCCACGAACACCACCGCCGCCAGATCGCTCGCCGCCACACGGTCCCGGCCGATCAGGCCCCGCGCCTCCTGGATACGGAACTCTCCCGTCACCGAAAGCGCGGCCTCGGCCGAGGCGGTCCCGGTCAGCGTCGCATTCATCACCTGTACCTTGCCATCGACCTGCCGATCGGCCAACCACGCAGACATCTGCGGGTCGATCCACGCAGTCGGCACGGTATTGAGCAATTGCGCCAATGACACCAGCGAACTGCTGAGGGTGATCGCAAACGTGGGTTGCACCGTCATGAGGCCTGCGAGGTTCGCTTTTCCGGTCAGTGCCATTTCGTTCAGACGCGCTGAGAGATCGGACAGCACCAGGTCATACCCGGCCACCCCAGGCATCACTCGTACCACGCCTTGGAGATTCACCAGACCCTGCAGACGATCCGGAATCGGGCGAGCACCGATAAAATCCGCCGCGGCGCGCAGGTCCAAATTTGACGCGTCGAGACGGCCATCGAACTGAAACAATGGGGCCGGCTCGTGGGGCGCGTTACCGATGAGCGACACCGGCTTTTCCGCGTGTTTGATCACACCGTCCAGGGAAACAGCCGACACACCGGCAGCACTCGGATGGACAGCCGAGAGATGGAGTTCAGCTATCCCACGATTCGGCCGAACCAGCAATTTTGCATCGACTCGCTCAAGGGGGAGCGACCGTACGCCATCCGTTCTGGAGGCATCAATCACCGTGACCGTGCCATTGATAAGCGTTACCTCCCGAATCATAAATATTCGAGCCATTGCTTCCAGTGTGTGCTGTCCGGTGTTCTCGTACCCCTTTAACCCTTCCGGGAGGTTCCACGAACCCGCCTCATTGCGTCGAAGCGTGAGGGTCGGCTCTTCAATCAACAACCGCTTGCCCACGAGTTGCTTGCGAAAGAGTGGCAACAGCCGCACGACGAGATCGACCCGCTTGGCGGATAAGAACACCTGATCCGAATCGGGATCGTGAATCGTCACCTGGGAGAGTTCAACGCGCAGACTGGGAAGGACCACGAATTTGACACGATACACATCGATTTTTCGCCCGAGGCTTTCCTCCAGCTGTTGCAGGACAAATTCCTTGAGATAGTCCACACCGGTCAGTTGCTTGGAAAACAACAGGAAAGCGGCAGCACAGACGACCAAGGCAAGAAGAACGAGGAGACCAAGACGAAGACGGGACACACCACCCCCTGAACCTGTATAACTCATGAACACTTCTGCCGCAATCGCCCGCCTATACAAGTCGGGACACAGCCGAGCCGCCGCGCGGGGGAACGGAGTGACGAGTTTCTTGTTTCAGGTTTCGAGTTGTCAGAACATTCGTTCGGCAAACTCGCAACCAGAAACTCGAAACATGTTTCATAGAACATGTTTACAACGAACCGTCACACACGATGCGGCCGGTATCACACGCGAATATTCGGCATCTTACCGGAAGCACGGGGTGAAATCTAGAAACTCTGCGTTCTACAAGGGTTTTCTCGGATAAAGCCCTTCGTCCAGACGCATCAGTTGACAGTGCCTCCGTTCTGGACTACACCTTTTCCATGGCCACACATCCCTTGGCAGGACAACCGGCGCCGGCTTCCAGTCTCATCGATCCGCACACACTGCTGACTGCCTATCTGGCAGAGAAACCGGACCCGGCCATTCGTGCCCAACGAGTCTCGTTCGGCACATCCGGGCATCGCGGCTCGTCCCTGAAGCGAAGTTTCAATGAGCAACATATTCTCGCCGTTACCCAGGCGATCTGCGACTACCGCCTCGGGCAGGCGACTACCGGGCCACTGTATCTCGGCATCGACACCCATGCCCTGTCGCAACCGGCCTGCGACTCGGCCCTGGAAGTCCTGGCCGCCAACGGCGTGGACGTGATGATCGATCGGGACGGCGGCTACACGCCGACACCGGTCATCTCACATGCCATCCTCACCTATAACCGTGGCCGAACATCGGGCCTGGCCGACGGCATCGTCATTACCCCATCCCACAATCCACCGGAAGACGGCGGCATCAAATACAACCCGCCCCAGGGTGGACCGGCCGATACCCAGGTCACCAAGTGGATTGAAGACCGTGCCAACGCGCTCCTGACCGCCGGCCTCCAAGGCGTCAAGCGGCTGCCTCTCGATCAAGCCAGGCGCGCCCCGACCACGCATCGGCATAACTATATCGACGCCTACGTCAGCGATCTTGGCAACGTGATTGATATGGAAGCGATTAAGACGGCCCAGCTACGGCTCGGGATCGACCCCCTCGGTGGTTCCGGGATCGCCTACTGGGAACCGATTGCTGAACGCTACGGGTTGAACATTGAGGTCGTGAATCCGACTGTCGATCCCACCTTTCGCTTCATGCCGTTGGATTGGGACGGGAAGATCCGAATGGACTGTTCCTCTCCCTTTGCCATGGCGAACCTGATCTCGCTCAAAGACCGGTTTGACGTGGCCTTCGGCAACGACGCCGATAATGACCGGCACGGTATCGTCACGTCCTCCGCCGGATTGATGAACCCGAATCACTACCTCGCCGTCTCGATCTTCTATCTGTTTTCCCATCGCCATGGATGGAGCCCCGCCGCCGGTATCGGCAAGACGCTGGTCAGCAGCAGCCTCATCGATCGCGTTGCCGCAAAACTCAAGCGGAAATTGGTCGAAGTTCCAGTGGGCTTCAAATGGTTCGTCAGCGGCTTGCTGGACGGCTCCCTCGGTTTCGGCGGAGAAGAAAGCGCTGGCGCGTCGTTTTTGCGGCGGGACGGCACCGTCTGGTCCACCGACAAGGACGGCATCATCATGAATCTGCTGGCCGCAGAGATGATGGCCAGGACCGGCAAGGATCCGGCGCAGCTCTATCGCGACCTGACGAAGGAATTGGGCGAGCCGGTCTATGAACGCATCGACGCACCGGCCACCACGGAGCAGAAAACCATTCTATCGAAGCTCTCTCCCGACCAGGTGAAGGCCACCGAATTGGCCGGCGACAGGATTGTCGCAATGCTGACGACCGCACCGGGCAACGGCGCGGCGGTTGGAGGACTCAAGGTGGTGACTGACCAGGGCTGGTTCGCCGCCAGACCGTCTGGGACCGAGGATGTGTACAAGCTCTACGCAGAAAGCTTCCGGGGGAAGGACCATCTCACGAAGATTCAGGCAGAGGCGCAGGACATTGTTGCAAAGGCCTTGGCAGCACACTCGTAACGACACCCGCTACCATGTTCGGCGCGCATAATTGCATGCATGTTTGAGATCGGCAGCACAGCAGTCCTGATCTGGGGACTCATCTTTGGGTCTCTCGGCGCGGGATTCGCGATCTATGGAAAACGGCAAGAGGCGATCGTCCCGCTCTGCGTAGGGATTGCCCTCTGTATCGTCCCCTATTTCATTGCCAACGTCTATGTGCTTGTCGCCGTCGGTTGTGTCTTAGCCGCTATTCCGTATTTCGTGCGCTGGTGACGCGACGTGAACGAACGAGGGAATGACGTCATTGTGCGGGATGATTGTTGGCCAGAAGGACCGGTTGCATCGCCAGACCTTTGCGGACACCAGACCATAGTACGGTGGGCGCTGTTAACGCCTCATAGGCCTGTCTGACCGAACCAACTGTAAAGACCTGCGTCGCATCCGGGGCTCCCTCCTTGCTGGTATCCACTGACGGCACAAGGACCATCTGAAGACCGGCCTGCCGGGCTGCCGATACTTTTAATCCGACCCCACCGACCGGCCCGATATGACCGTCTGAGGTGATCGTACCGGTGATCACACGATTCCGGGGAATCGATTCCCCCTTCGCCATGGCGGCGACTGCGAGGCCGACCATAGCCGAAAGACTGGGACCATCAATGATGAGGCCCGGTTCGAGTGCCCCCAGTCCCACACTCCAGGAGTCACTGGAGAGGCCGAGCGCCCGCGCTGTGTTCACAATGGCCTGTTTCGCAGCGGTTTGCGTCATCATCGAAAACCGGCCCGGCCCAACCGTAAAATGAACTTCGAGCCCCTCGGCGTCCTTCCGCGTCGTAAAGACCACCATGACATAGATGACCTTCCCGCTATACGTGACCTTTCCCGTGGGAGCCTCCTCCATCAGAACACACAAGAGCGGGATATACTGTTCGCGCGGATCGGCATCAGGGCCGGATGCATTCGCAACGCCCGCCAGGCACAACACACCCAGCAGCAGAACCACGCACGCTATCGATACAGAATCAATCCCATAGCGAGAACATCGGCGGACTCGGCTCCAACTGATTGCCCGACTGTTCATGACTCGCTCCCCTTGATACCGGTTGCCTACCTTTATCGGCAGACTTGTCTTCCGGCATAAGGGGCAGTCTGATCGTGACCTCAGCGGGAGACACAGCTGAATGGCTGAATCTGTTTGACGGGCGCAGCAGGAAAGAGTGGAGACGAGAGAAACTAAGCGAGAGTACGAGCGAACTGGACGGGTGGCATCGTTAGGAACGACCGCCAAACCGTCTCAACAGATCATACGTCGAGGTCGTGCAGAACACAGAAGCGACCGGACTCCTTTTCATCGACAGTGCGCGAGAAGAAACACTTGATCTCCTTACCCTAGTCGCCAACGCCCGCCTACGGCTGAAGCCTTCATTCCCTTACCCGCCAACCCTCATTCTCCAATATCCTGGACGACGGTGTTGATGCGCAACAGCCTCAATCCGTAGAACATCGGCCGTGACGCTGTAATAGAGCGTAAACGGAAAGCGAGTCAGAATAATCTTTCGAAGATTCGGATTAGCGGGAAGCCCAATCCCAGGTTGGTCAAGCAGGAGATCTGTCGCGCGCCGAATTTCAGACTCAAAGCGCTCGCCTAACCCCGGCACCTGAGTTTCATAATAGACGGCGGCTTCGATGAGTTCCAATTCCGCTTCCGGATGGAACTCCAGCCTCATTTCTTCAGGCGGGAGCGAAGATTCTGAAAGACACGTTCGGCGGGAATCGGTTTCACTGTCCCCTCTTCAATCTCGCGGTATCGACGCTGCGCCTCTTCTAACCACATCCGTTCGACATCGACATCGGCAGGGCCATCAAGTTCGCCGATCAGTGAACGCAACAGCTCTGTCTTGTCTGCAGGACTCAGCGTTCGAATTTTCGCTTCAATCTCCTCGACGTGAGATGACATGCGTACCTCCGCGAAACCTGGGCATGCTCGAAACTGTCACTAACTCTAGCCACAGGTCTGTGGGTTGTCAATGTTCCCTGCGCGCTGTGCAATCCTGAGCCACAATCTTGCCGATATGACAATTACCGTCTGCGCACAGACGTGACACTCAGTTCGAACGAGGTGAGATCGCAATCTGGCGGAAGACTTCCGCATAGGCGCCGGCCGGGGCGCTGGCCTTGGGATCGGCGAACACGGCGCGCCAGCGGTTCAATCCCAGCACGCCTTCTCCATAGGGGATCGTCGCCACCTGGCTGCGGTGCTCGGCAATCGCCAGCATCTTTTTCGCCACAGAGCCGTCGATATATTCCAGCCGGTTCCAGGTCGCAAGCGGCCCCCAGATTTCATAGGCCCAGAGGCCGGGGGTCGGGACCATGCCCGATTCAAGCACGCATTCCCTCGCCAACTTACCGGCCAGCCGATGCGCCGGATGCCGGTCGAGTTCCTCATCCAGTGTATAGACCTCCGCCGGCTGCACACGGGTGAGCATCTCAACCAGTTGCTGTTTTACAACGCGAACATCGATCTCCTCCACAGCGTCCGGTTGGTCGAGAAAGACGACCTCCTTCACACCCAACACTTTGGCGGCACGGAGCGCCTCTTCCCGTCTTGTCTCCGCCATCCGCTGTTCGGTCCAGCCAAATGGATTCGACGCCCGGCCTCCGTTCGTGATGACGACTGAGGTAATCGTTTTCTGAGACTCGACCAGCTTGGCTACGGTGCCACCCATCCCGATTTCCATATCATCCGGGTGGGCACTGACGATGACGACATTGTGCTTCATCATCCTGCTCTACGGTTCAGAACCGACCTGCTGTTCAGCGTGATAGGAGCTGCGGACCAACGGACCTGATTCGACATGGGTAAAGCCCATCATGAAGCCTTCATCTTTGAGCGTCGCAAACTCAACCGGATCGTAGAATCGCGCGACGGGCAGATGCTCCCTTGTCGGCTGAAGATACTGACCGATCGTGATGATATCGCACTTGACGGTGCGCAAGTCGCGCATGACTTCCCGCACTTCATCCAGCGTCTCTCCCATGCCCAGAATCAATCCTGATTTAGTCGTCATACCGCATCGCTTGGCCTGACCGAGCAATGCGATCGACCGTTGATACTTTCCCTGCGGCCTGATCGACGGGAACAGCCGCCGGACGGTTTCGATGTTGTGATTGAGTATCTCAGGTTTCTCCGCGCACACCATCGCCAGCGCGTCCTCGCTGCCTTCAAAATCAGGTATCAAGACTTCAATCGTGCAGTTTGGACTGAGCCGTCTTGTCTGCCGGATCGTCTCGGCAAAGACGGCCGCCCCGCCGTCGGCCAGCTCATCCCGATTCACCGACGTGATGACGGCATGGCGCAACCCCAGGGCCTGTACGGCCTCTGCCACACGCCGGGGCTCCTCATGATCCACCGCGAGCGGGCGGCCCGTTTCCACCGAGCAATAATGGCACCGTCTGGTGCAGATATCGCCCAGGATCAAAAACGTGGCGGTACGGGCATTCCAACATTCCCAGCGATTCGGACAACGCGCTTCTTCGCAGATGGTATGCAGATTGAGTCGTTCCATCGTCTGTTTGATATCCAGATAGTCCGGACCGGTCTTGGCCTCAACTTTGAACCAGGATGGGAGGCGCGGACGGCCGATGGGAGATGAAGAGGGTCGAAGATGATCAAGAGGGATAAAGCTCATGAGGGGCTGTTCCTATGCGAACCCTGACGGCACCAGCTCAACAGCCTTGCCAAGAAGCCGGCTCGCTCCGGCTCGGCTTCCGGTGGATCAGGATACTCGACCCAGAGTTCCTGCGAGCCAAGATACAGGCCGTTGCTGAAGCTCTTCTGCGTCTTGAGTTGCCGATAGCCCCGGCTCTGCAAGAGCTGGATCATGGCCAGCAACGCGGCATCCTGAGTCGGGAACAGCTCGGTCGCGACACGGACCGCTTCATAGCGCAGCAGCCCCCGGTAGCTCTCCCCCACTCGTTCGAACTCGACCGGCCGGCTGAATCCCCTCACCCGATCGTCAAGTCCGGCCAACTGATGCTTATCACAGCCCGCTCCGCTCATACGTCATGCCAGCGCGCGAAACACCGCCACAAGATCGCTCAACGCGATGGTCTTATTGCGGAGCACGGCTCGCTCCGCCTGAATGGCATCGCGTAACGTATTGTCTGCCGAACCCGACTTCATACAGGAGGCGCCTAGCGCCAGAATACGCTCGCACTCGTCAGTGAGTTTCTTCTTCACGACAGGATTCACGGCAAGAATGTCCATGAGCTGGCGCCTGGTGTCGGCAAGATGCGCTTGCAATTCCTCCTCCGGATAACCAGCGCGGACGGCTTCATCGGAACAGCGATCGAGATACTGGGTTAAAAACACGTAGAGGCGCACAAGCGCAGCAGCTAAGTCGATCTGATCTTTGGTGGTTGTCGCCATGAAGGGCCTCGCTCTCATGAAGCAGCATTGTTGTCTGTCTCGTTGTCGCCCGGTCTCTCTGGTCTATCTGGCATGAACAAGACAGACGAAACAGCCCAGATAGACTTGCGACGCATCACGATCTACAGCAGCGCTTTCACATCGCCGCCCTCGACCTTCACCTGATAGACCTGAACTTTGCCCGACGGATTGTTCACGCAGGCGCCGGTCGCCACATTGAATTGCCATCCATGCCAAGGACAAGTCACCACGCTCCCCTCGACTTCTCCTTCCCCGAGCGGCCCGCCGCGATGGAGACAGGTATTGTCGACCACGTGAAAGGCGCCGTCTACATTGAAGACAGCCACGGTCTTGCCGTTGACTTCGGCAACGATCCCGTGGCCCGGTTGCACATCGGCTGTTCCCGTCACCCGCACAAACTCCGCCATGACCGTCCTCCCCCTCGCGTCAATTAGTTCGTCGTAAACGGTTGCTTGATTTTCTTGAGCAAACTGTCGATAGACGGGCCGCTCTTTTCAGTCCCCCCGACTTCGGTCATGATCTTCCTGGCGATCTCCCTGAAGGCCGCAGCCTGAGGCGACGCCGGATCGGCCGTGACGATCGGATGCCCGCTATCGCCGCCGTCCCGAATGGCCGGATCGATCGGAATACGCCCGAGGAACGGAATGCCGAGCTTCTCTGCCGCCCGCTCACCGCCGCCATATGAAAAAATCTCCGTGCGTTCTCCGCAATGGCCACAGATGAAGTGACTCATATTTTCCACGATACCGAGGAGCGGCACATTCACCTTCTGAAACATGGCCATGCCCTTGCGCACATCGTAGAGCGCCACTTCTTGCGGCGTCGTCACCGTGATCGCGCCGGCCAGCGGCACCATTTGAGAGAGCGACAACTGCACATCGCCGGTCCCGGGCGGCAAATCGATCAGCAGATAATCCAGATCGCCCCACAAGACATCCCGGAAGAATGCCTGGAGATATTGATGGACCATCGGACCGCGCCAGACCAACGGTGCATCTTCCGGCACCAGAAATGCCATGGAGATGAGCTTGACCCCGTAATTTTCAACCGGCACGATCTTGCCGTCCAGTTGTTCCGGCCCCTTGGTGCTCCCCATCATCATCGGAATATTGGGCCCGTACAGATCGGCATCCAGCAGTCCGACTTTCGCGCCGGCCAGCGCCATCGCGCAGGCGAGATTCGACGCGACAGTTGATTTGCCGACACCGCCCTTGCCGCTGCTGACCGCGATCACATGCTTGACGCCCGGAATCAAATTGGCGGCCCCCTGCGGCGATTGTCCACCGTGGGTATGTTCCTCTGCCATGACCTATTCCTCCCTCACTCCCGCGTCACGCACCAGGCCGTGACACTCCTAGAGACCAGTCTGACTGTATCAACCGCGTCATCATAAGCGATGCAGGAAGGGAAAGGAAATGGGCCGGTCGGACCATACAGACGATGGCCCGACCGGGACATCCTGAGCCCCATGGTTCATGACGGTCCTTGCGAACTCGACCACGCAACACTGCGCACTCGTAATCGATGACCGATGACGATGCTCCATGTATACTGACGGTATTCGAATCGTTCGTTCTTTTCGGGAGCGCCCATGACAATCTCACCCGATTCGCTCGAACCGGCTATCCGTCGCATCGGCGAATATCTCGCGCAACTCTCCGCCGGCCATTCCCCGACGATCTTCGAGGGACGCTGGTGGTCGCAATCAGCGATCAATCTGGCCATGAAGGACGACGC
>MSXM01000008.1:24405-34227 GCA_002083565.1 Nitrospira sp. ST-bin4
GAGGAGTATTTCGGCGGATTGAGCCGCGAGCTCTTCGGGCTCCAGTGGGGCTTGAAGGCGATGGCCGCCACAGGTCTGGGCGCGCGATTGACCGGCAAGTCGATCAGAAACCAGGTTGAGCAGATGGCCAGGACCTTCATCGCCGGAGCCTCGATTGCGGACGCGGCTCCGGTGTTGTCGCGTTTATGGACAGAAGGCCGGGCCTGGTCCGTCGATTTGTTGGGAGAGGCGACGACCAGCGAACAGGAAGCCGACCTCTACCGCGACCATTGTCTGGACGCATTGACGGAGTTAGGACGTACTTCGTCCGCCTGGTCTCCCGCCGCGCTGCTGGAAGAAGATCACCTCGGTCCCCTGCCTCGCGTACAACTTTCGCTCAAGATTTCGGCGCTCTCCTCGCGGCTGGACCCGATTGATCCCGACGGGAGCTATCGATCAGTGGCGGCGCGTCTCCGGCCATTGGTCAATCAGGCCCTGTCGCTACCTGCCGGATTGATTTTTGATATGGAGCAGGCGGAGACGAAACCGCTTCTCTTGGATATTTTCAAACGGCTGTTTGCCGAGCCACCCTATCGCGCCTATCCATACGCCGGCCTCGCACTGCAAGCCTACCACCGGGACACCGGAGGAGACGTTGCGGACCTGCTCGCCTGGTCCCGGCTGCGCGGCGCGCCCATCACGATTCGACTGGTGAAAGGGGCCTACTGGGATTCCGACACGGTCCGCTATCGCCAGGCCGGGTGGCCGATTCCGCTGTTCGAGCAGAAAGCGGACACGGACGCCAACTACGAGCGATTGATCCGCACCCTGTTCGACCATGCCGATCTCATCCGCCCTACCTTCGGTACGCACAATTTGCGCACACTGGCCGTAATCGAGGCCGTAGCGGATGCCTGTGGATTGCCGCCGAATGCACGGGAGTACCAAATGATCTACGGCATGGCCGAGCCTTTTCAGCAGGCCATGGTGAAGCTTGGCCGCCGCGTACGCCTGTACACCCCCGTAGGTCGCCTGTTGCCCGGCATGGCCTACCTGGTAAGGCGCCTGCTGGAAAATACCTCGAATGAATCGTTTCTCCGGAAAGAGTACGTCGAGTCTCAGCCGCTGGCACGGCTTCTCGCTCCTCCTGCCGCCCCGGCACCGTCCGCCGCTGCCAAACCGTCCAACGGCGCGTACAGTTTCATGAACGAGCCGCACAGCGATTTCTCCCAGGAGACAGTCCGCCGCGCCATGCAGGAAGGAATTTCCTCGGTTCGATCTCAATTGGGACGGCAATGGGACATCGACTCCTCGTTGCCACCGATCACAGGTCCCTGGCTGACCTCGCATAATCCATGTTACCCCGATCAGAACGTCGCTTCAGTGCGAGGCGCAGCGCTCTCGGATCTCGATCGGGCCATCCAACAGGCACAAAGCCATGCCGACAGTTGGCGTCGCCGGTCCGCCGAGGAGCGCGCGGCGATCTTGCGGCAAGCCGCCGCCGACATGAGCCGCCGCCGATTCGAGCTCGCCGCATGGGAAGTGTTTGAGGTGGGAAAGCCCTGGCGGGAAGCGGACGCCGACGTCGCCGAGGCCATCGACTTTCTTCGCTATTATGGCGACGAGATCTGCCGTCTCTCCAGGCCTGCGAGGCTCGGAAACCGGCCGGGAGAGCTGAACCATCGCGTCTATAGCCCGCGCGGAGTGACGGCCGTCATCGCGCCGTGGAACTTTCCGCTCGCCATCCCGGCCGGGATGATTGCGGCGGCGCTGGCGGTGGGCAACACCGTGCTCTTCAAGCCGTCGGAGCGGTCCTCCCGGCTGGGGCTCTTGCTCACGCAGATGTTAGTTGAAGCCGGGGTTCCGCCCGGCGTGGTGAGTTGCCTGCCCGGCGGACCGGAGATCGGCCAGGCGCTCGTTGCACATCCACAGATTACGACGATCGCATTTACCGGATCGAAAACCGTGGGGCTCCGCATTCTGACCGATGCCGCTCACGTACATCCGGGCCAGCCGATGGTCAAACGGGTGATCGCCGAGATGGGTGGAAAGAACGCCATCATCGTCGATGAGACGGCGGATCTCGATGAGGCGATCGCTGGAATCGTGACATCGTTTACAGGCTATGCGGGACAGAAATGCTCGGCCTGTTCACGGGCCATCGTGCATCGCGCGGTCTACGACCAGTTCACCGCCAGATTGCGGGATGCCGTGTTGAGTCTGGAGATCGGCGATCCGGCCGAGCCCGGCACTCGAGTGGGTCCGGTGATCGATGCGCGCGCGCACGCATCGATTCAGCAGTTCATTGCCGACGGTCGTCAGGAAGGCCGGCTCCTGGTTGAGCGGTCCGTCGAGCAGGCCGGATACTTCGTCGGCCCGGCGGTGTTTGTCGATGTCGAGCCTCATCACCGTCTGGCACAAGAAGAAATATTTGGTCCGGTATTGGCAGTCATGAAGGCAGAAAGTTTTGCCGATGCCCTTCGAATGGCGAACGGAACGTCCTACGCCCTCACAGGAGGCGTCTATTCCAGAAGCCCGGCCAACCTTGCGCTGGCCCGCGACCAATTCGATGTAGGGAACCTGTACTTGAACCGGCCGATTACCGGCGCGCTGGTGAGCCGCCAGCCGTTCGGCGGACATCGATACTCAGGGGTGGGCGCGAAAGCCGGCGGGGAGGATTATCTCACGCAGTTCATGATCGCCCGCGTGATCAGCGAAAATACCCTCCGGCGTGGATTCGAATCGGCTGAGTGAGCCCTTGGCAGGCTTCACATCGTAACTTTCAAGTTCCTCGGTGATTTCCGTCACGACACCGCGATCCTCTTTCACGGCCGACAGCTCCTGCCGCTCCGAGTACTTGATCAGTCCAACACCCTTCGCGAACCAGGCCGTCATGACATCCAATCCGGCGATCGTACGCCGGCTGGCCGAGAGATGTATCCGCATGGTCATTTTGGCTTCGACCTTGATGGCGTCCTGGAACGTCCCGGCCGGCACCGTGATCGTCTCCCGGCTGATGAGACCGCTCCATCCACGCACATCGACCTTCTCATCGGTGCCGTCACGGTCCATATCCGTGCCGAAGTCGAGGCCGGTCCGATCGAACTGCTGGAACGATGACGGGATGACAAGCGGAAAGCGAAAAATCTGGTAAGGAATAATTTGCTTTTCGAGGGGCGTCCCGGGATCGGCCCCGTAATACACAATGCCGACAGCATCTCGCCGGTAATAACTCTCCGAGGGACCATGATTGCCGGGATTGGTATCCTGAAACACGGTGACCGACACGCCCTTGATCGTCTTGGTTCCTGTCACCTTCGAAACATTGGTAAAGAATTTGTTCTCGACGGTCTGAAGCGGGCCCTCCGTGATCTGTCCTTTATAGGTCCACCGGCTCCCGATGGAATCGGGAAAGTAGTCGGCGGATTGGGAAATGGTGACCGGCTCTTCGGCGCCGAGGAGCGCGGGATTGAGCCCCACCCCAAGCAGAAGGCCCACCACTCCCGCGAAAAGCAACCGTCGCATCGATCTTTGCTCCAACATCATGCCGCTCCCTCATTCAACAGACGACAGACCGTACCATAGGCATCTCGAAGGCGGCAAGCAAACGGCTGTTCCCTCCGTGAATACGTGACAAAACCAGCCCGAGGCACATGCCTCGTGAAGCGCTCGTTCGCTCAGAAGAGCTGATGGCGAATGGCCGATAGCTGATAATATTGGAGTGGACTAGGAATCGAGGTCGAGTCGATACTGCGATCCGACAACGCGCTGTCAGCCATACGCTCCCCACCAGACGATACCCTTGCCTTCGCCCGCCGGTCCTCTCATAATCCGGACTCGCATGCCACGCTCAGCCTCGAAGACACGGACTGCTACGAGCAGGCCCGATCGATCGAACACCAGTCCCGCCGTCTTGATCACCGGCGCATCCGGCGGCATCGGTCGGGCCATTAGCTGCGCGTTCGGCAGGATCGGATGGTATGTCGGCGTCCACTATGGTCAGAATAAACGCGCCGCAAACACGACGCTCCGGAAAGTCCTCGCGGCAGGCGGCGCAGGCGATCTCTATCAAGCGGACATCCGTGAGTCCGAGTCGGTGCAGCGGATGGTCGATGCCTGGCGCTGCCGCGTATCGAATCCATCGGCGTTGGTCTGCAACGCGGGAATCGGGTCGAGCGGTTTGCTGGTGCGTTATCGGGAACGAGTCTGGGACGACATGATAGCGACGAACCTGACGGGAACCTTTCACTGCCTCCAGGCCATGGCTCCCGTGCTGATCTCACATCGAGGCGGGTCCATCGTGGTGATCGGTTCTCATACGGGATTTCATGGCGCCACCGGCCAGGCAGCCTATGCGACATCCAAAGCCGGATTGATCGGATTGGTCAAAACTGCGGCGCTGGAATGGGGCCCCTACAACATCCGGGTGAATCTCCTGCTGCCCGGATGGCAGAAAACGAACCTGACTGAAGGCATCTTCCCTGAAAACAGCGGATGGCTCGACCATGCGTTGCGCCGGCCCCCTTCGCTGGACGAATCGGCACAGACCGTCGTGCATCTAACGCAGCTCACCGGGATCTCAGGACAAGTCTGGAACTGCGACAGCCGAAACCTCTAACAAGAGCATATGGCTGATGGCGAATGGCAAAGGGCACAAGCAATTGGGAGCTGACATGAAACATTCTTTTTCTCAGGCTATCGCATGTCGGTTCTTGTCAGACCATCAGCCATCTGCTATTAGCGATACGCTATCAGCTCTTATCTCTCTATGAGCCACGGCATCTTCATAACCGGCACAGATACCGGCGTCGGCAAAACATTGGTCGCCGCTGCCGTCGCCTTGGCATTGAAGGAACAAGGCCGCGAGGTGGGTGTGATGAAGCCCGTCGAAACCGGCGTCCCCCCTTCCAAAACCGGTCAATCTGATGCCGCAAGACTTCGCGCGATCATCGACGGTGAAGACCAGCTTGGGGCAATCTGCCCCTACCCATTCACCTTGCCGGTGGCACCGCTGGCTGCCGCGCAGGCCGAACGCCAGGCGATCAATCCGGAAGTCATCAAAAAGATCTATCGCCTGCTCTCCGACCGGTATGACTATATGGTCGTGGAAGGCGTCGGCGGGGTATCGGTGCCGATCACGCCGGACAGCGATGTCATGGACCTGATGGCCCAACTGAAACTGCCGGCGGTGATTGTCGGGCGATCCGGGCTTGGCGGGATCAACCATGCACTGTTGACGATTGAGGCCTTGCGGCGAAGGAAAATTCCGGTTATCGCGTTGATCTTGAACCAAACACACCCGACCAGGTCGAAGATCATGCGCATCCAAGAGCGCACCACCATCGACCTGCTGCTGAAACAGGCAGGTGTGCCGGTGCTCGGTCCACTTCCTTATCGGTCAGGGTTATCGAAACGATTTCGACCGTCCGTCATTCACCTCTCCCGATCCGCAGCGATCATGAAGCTGGTGAAGTTGATACTCTCATTCGGCCGACGAAGCCGCTGACGGCCCGTCTGACATCGGGTGCGTTGAGAATTGCGGAGATCACCGCCACACCGTTGGCTCCCGCCTGCATCACCTCTCCGACATTCTCGAGTGTGACTCCTCCGATAGCAAAGACCGGCAACGCCGTGAGCGAACGGACTGCGCGCAGTCCTTCGATCCCGACAACCGGGTCATGATCCTGCTTGGAACCTGGCTTGAAGACCGGCCCGAAACCGATGTAGTCGGGCTTGAGTGTCTCAGCCTCTGTGACCTGATCTCTGTTGTGAGTCGAGAGCCCGATCAATTTCGCCGGCCCCATGATCCTTCTGGCATAGCCATAGGGCAAATCGCCCTGCCCAAGATGCACGCCGTCCGCATCGACCGCCAGAGCCAGATCGCAGCGATCGTTCACGATAAAGGTGACGCCCATCTCGAACGCAACTTTCCGTAGCACCGACGCGTCGTCATACGCCTCCTTCATGGAGGCCGTCTTGTTGCGGTATTGAAAGATCCTGACTCCTGCTTCAGCCGAAGCCTTCAGCACGTCGGTGAGCGGCCGGTCAGGCCGGACCACTGGATCGAGAATCACGTAGAGGCCGGACAGTGCCATAGTTCATCGACTGAGCGATATCGGGACAGACAGAGCGTTGCTTCTCAGTGAAACCGGTTCACATCTGCACGCTATTTCCCAATCCGCTCCAGCGCCTTTCGTTTCACGATTCGAAAGTGGGCTTCCAACTCCTGCCGCATCACCACGGCAATCAACCAATCGGGTGTCACGGAATCGAGTTCGACGGTCAGGTCGAAATCGGCGCTGGTCTGATTGCCCTCCCCGGTTGGACGAAGCTTCCAGACACGGTGATAGCGCTTAAAGTCGCCGCCTTTGAGATCCGTCACGAGGCCGCCATCGGGCAACATCCGCGAGTCCGTGACCAGCCGATGCTCACCGGGCATCAGCGCATGCGTGATACGAAGATCGATCGTGGCAACTCCTTCATGGATGTTGAGATCGGCCACTCGCATGTGGACTTCAAACAGTTCCGGCCAATGCAGGTAGTCCGCCAGCAGCGACTGAATGACTTCCGGTTTTGCCGGAAACAGAACACGCGCCGTCGCACGAACGCCCCCACCAGACTCCACCTTGACGTCCAAGATATCTGCATCCGAAGCCTCGCAGGTGCCCCAAGGCCACCACACCGCGCACAGCGATCCGACGAGGACAAGCAGCGGCAGGATAGGCATCCCGGCCGCCGGGCTATCCGACGATCGCATCCAGCAACCGCTGATGGATTTTCCGCACCCGTTCAAGCTGCCCTTTTGCCGGAAACCGCTCGTAAAATCCATCGGCCCGAAACTCTTTGGCAAGCGGCGCCCAGGGCTTCACAATCTCGGCAAACGGCTGATGCGTCCGCTGCTGATCCCAGTCGCTGATCAGTTTGCGATCCACGATCAGGTCGTCCAGCACACGGATCAAGGCCTTCAACGTCACATCGCGCGTGAACATATAACGCTCGTTCTGCCCCCAAATCTCCTCCATCACCTCTTTCACACCCTTCAGATAGTCGCGCACCAGCGCGTAACACCGATCGGCCTTCATCCCCAGATGCGACTCAATCCAGCGCTGATGGGCCGTGACGACCTTGAGCAGTTCATTGAACACTTCAGACTGAAGAATCCATTTTTCCTGTTTGCTCCGCCCGCCGAGGCGATTGATTTTGTACTGCAGCGGCGAGTCCGCCTCGCTATACAAAAGATTGACCACCTTGGCCGTGAATTTCTTCTCGGGACTTTCCCACGACACCTTCTCGTAGAGATCCACCAAATGCGACCGGTTGATCCGCGTATGGGTGGAATTGATGATGACGAACATCTCCGTCGCAAAATCGCCGCTCCGCCCGTCGAACAGCAGACAAGGCACTTCGACCTGCGGGATCTGCTCCGGATGTTTCGACTGGAAAAAGTGGAGCCCGGCCAGCCGGTGTTGCCCGTCGATCACCAGATACTTCCCTTTCGGTTCGCTCAGGCGGCCGATCGATTCGGAATCGCCGGCCTGTTGAAACCGCAGCGTTTCATCGGTAAAGAGGAGCACCGTGCCGGGAATCATCGGTTGTGCGACGACGGTTTCGTAAAAATTGACGATCTGTTTGATTTTCTGCCGGTTCAACAGGCGCTGAAAGCCTTTCTCGCTTCGTTCGATGCCTGCGATGAACTGCGCCACTTCGTCGTGATCGGAGATCTTGCCTTGCGCAAGTTCCTCGCCTTCAAAATAGTAGCGGCTGGTAAACCGGACCTTCTCCAGCAAATCAGCCGCCTTGTAGGCGATGAAATAGAACGTGCCTTCTTTTTGCCTGATCCGCGTCGCCAGCATAGAGCCTCCGTGCCGTGCCTTCCCGATAATGGCAGATTCTACGCGGACCACCTGGTGGCCGCAAGAAAAGAGACTATGCTACGTTGAGACTCAACTATGCCGCCCATGTCCCTTTCACAAACGATCACACGAGAAGCCCGCGCGTTGGGATTCGACGCCGTGGGTATCGCCCGCGTCGACGCCCCTGCCGCGCCCGTCCAACACCGGCTCTTCGCCAGGCTGGCCCACTGGCTCACCCGCGGATTCCACGGCGCAATGGCATGGATGGAACGGACGCCGGAGAAACGAGTTGATCCCGAACTCGTCCTTCCGGGGTGCCGATCGATCGTCTCCGTTGGAGTCAACTACTTGACCGACCATCGCCCGGACGAACGGCCCGGCCACGGCCGCATCGCCCGGTACGCCTGGGGCAGGGACTACCACAAGGTGCTCAGCGATCGGCTGAAGCAACTCGAACAGCGCCTTCACACCTTAGCTCCGGAAGCCAAGACCCTGGTCTATGTCGATACCGGTCCTGTCATGGAAAAGGCCTGGGCGGAACAGGCCGGACTGGGATGGATCGGCAAACACTCCAACCTGGTGTCCGCCGAACACGGCTCCTGGCTCTTGCTGGGAGAAATCCTCACGACGCTAGATTTGGAACCGGACGAACCGGCAACGGATCTCTGCGGGAGCTGCACCCTCTGTATTCAAGCCTGCCCGACCAAGGCCATCGTTGAACCCTATGTGGTCGATGCTACCCGCTGTATTTCTTATCTGACGATCGAGTTGCGCGGTGACCAGAGTGTCATCCCGGACGAGTTACAGTCGCGCATGGGCAACAAAATCTTTGGATGCGACGATTGTCTCGATGTCTGTCCATTCAATCTGCGGGCTGAACCGAGCCAGGAACCGGCCTTCCAACCGAGGGCCGTGACCCTCGCCCCACGCTTGGACGACCTGGCGAAGCTGGACGAACCAACCTTTGCGGCTCTGTTTCAAGGCAGCCCTATCAAACGCGCCAAACATTCCGGCCTCCTGCGCAACGTCTCAATTGCCAAACGAAATCAGTAGCTTTCATCATTCTCGCTCTTTCCCATCACGCATTAGCCATCTCCCATCCACTACTTCCTCACACATTCCAAGCGACCCGTCATTCGTTCAGCATAGCTCACCACTCGCTACTCACTACTTACCACTCGCCCCTTACCTCCTAAGAAGCCCTTCCCTTCCTCACTACGGGAGGAGTACGCTATAAGAAGTTCTCAGATGGTTCGCCAGGAGTCCTGAACAAGGAGTTCTCCGATGAACCTCCAGAACTTTCTGCTCATCTCGAAAGACCCCGAGACCACACGACTCCTCGAAACCGTTGCGCCTTCACACACAACGATTCACACGGCGCCCACTGTTTCCGAGGGGCTCCGCCTCTGGCAGGAAACCTCCCCCACCCTGGTCATCTGCGAAGGCAGTCCCTACGGACTCGCACCTCTGTTCGAGTATGCCCGGCAAACCCCTGTGCTCACCCCGGTCCTCGCCATCGGGGAACGACATTCCGTGAAAGACGCGGTCGAAATCATGAGGGTCGGCGCATCGGATTATCTGACCAAGCCGATTTTACGCGAGGAACTTCGAGCGGCGGTCGCACGACTGGTCCGACACCCCGTATCTGCTGCTTCATCCGATCTACCACGCGACCGGTTTGCGCCCATCATCAGCATCTCACCACAGATGCATCTCATCAAACACTTGGCCAAAGAGGTCGCCCTGACCGATGCGACCGTGCTCATCACCGGGGAAAGCGGCACAGGGAAGGAGCTGTTCGCCCACGCGATCCATGCAACCAGCCCGCGAGCCAACGGACCGCTGATCGCTCTGAACTGCGCCGGCATTCCGGAACATTTATTAGAAGCGGAGCTGTTCGGATACCAGCCGGGAGCCTTTACAGATGCCAAGCAGGCGAAGCCGGGTCGATTCCAACTGGCCGAAGGCGGCACGTTGTTTCTGGATGAAA
>MSXM01000077.1 GCA_002083565.1 Nitrospira sp. ST-bin4
GTTCGCGGATGTTGCCCGGCCACTCATACTGCTGCAACACAGCCATCGCCTCCGGTGACACCTCTTTCATCCGCAGCCCCTGCTCTTCGACATGGATTTTCATGAAATGCCGAACCAACGCCGGAATATCTTCCCGTCGCTCGCGCAACGAAGGGACGACGACCGGCACCACGTTGAGACGGTAATACAGATCTTCGCGAAACTGGCCTTTCTGAATCTCCTTTTCCAGATCCTTGTTCGAAGCGGCCAGCACCCGCACATCCACCTTCATCAGCTTCGTGCCGCCCACCCTCGTGAACTGCTGCTCTTGCAAAGCCCGCAACACCTTGGCCTGCGTATTCAGGCTCATGTCCCCGATTTCATCGAGAAACAGCGTGCCGCCGTCGGCCTGCTCGAATTGACCCCGTTTCATCGAGGTGGCCCCGGTAAAGGATCCCTTCTCATGCCCGAACAGTTCACTCTCGATCAACGTTTCAGGGATCGCCGCGCAGTTCACGGCCACGAACGGATGGTCGGCCCTGGCGCTGTGCATGTGGATGGCACGCGCCACCAATTCCTTACCCGTTCCGTTTTCACCGCCGATCAACACCCGGCTGTTCGTCGGACCGGCGGTTTCAATCAATTGCCGCAGTTGCTGCATCGCCGGAGACTGTCCGACCAACTCAAATTTCTGCTGGACCTTGGTCCGCAGAGTCTGATTCTCCTGCTCCAATCGATACTGTTCCAAGGCATGCTTGACGCGCAGCGTGACGTTCTCCAAAGAAAGCGGCTTCTCGATATAGTCATAGGCCCCTAGTTTCACAGCCTTGACCGCTGTTTCGATGGAGCCATGACCGGACATCATCATGACTTGTGTCGCCGGCACAAATTCCTTCACGCGCCGCAAGGTCTCCAACCCATCCATCTCCGGCATCCAGATGTCGAGCATCATAAGATCGGGCGGATCGCTTCCACAGATCTTCAGCGCCTCGGCTCCACCGGCTGCGGTCGCCACCTCATACCCTTCGTCTTCAAGAATGCTTCGCAACGAGGTGCGAATCCCCTCTTCGTCATCTACAATTAAAATCGATGCCGCCATGCGTCCCCCGTGATGCGTGATCAGTGAAGGATGATGCATCGCGCGTATTTCGCTTTAATACCCGCCATTCATCACCCGTCACACGTCACTTCTTCAATTACACTGGCAAATCGAATGTAAAGACCGCCCCCTTCGGATGATTACTTCCCGCCTGAATCTGCCCTTCATGGTCGGTGATGATCCGGCGCACGATCGCAAGCCCCAATCCGGTTCCGGTTTTTTTCCTGGTAAAGTACGGCACGAACAGCCGGTCCTGATCTTCCGGCGCAATGCCTGGGCCTTCATCCGCCACCGTCACCACCGCCCGTTTCCTTTTCGTATCGTACTTCGTGCTCACCCACAGCCGCCCCTTTTGATTCATCGCCTGAATCGCGTTGTCGAACAGATTGACGAACACGCGCTTCAGCTGTTCCCGATCGAAGTTGATGGGCGGCAGGTCTTCGTCGAGGTCCAGAAGCAGCTCGATATCCTTCTGCGCCGCTCGATACAACGCCGCCGTTTCCAATAGCACGTCCTGGAGCGGCTGGCGCGTCATCTGCGGAACGGGCAACCGCGCAAATTTCGCGAACTCGTCCAGCATGTGCTTGAGGCTGCCGACTTCATTGATGATCACGTTGGTCGCCTCGTCGAACACACGATCGAGATCCGGCGACTTTTCAAAAAACTTCTTGCGCAGCCGCTGGGCCGACAATTGAATCGGGGTCAGCGGATTTTTGATTTCATGCGCGACACGCCGGGCGACTTCCTGCCACGCGGCGACTTTCTGCGCCTTGATGAGCTCCGTCAAGTCCTCGAACACCAGAACGAACCCCAAATCGTTGTTCGCCTCATCCCGCATGCGCGACCCGTTCAAGCCGATCGTGACGAGCTTTCCCTGAACGTCCAACTGTCCTTCCAGAGTCAGATCATCGCGATCGTCGGCCAGCATGCGGTCATACGCGGTCTGAAACAAGTCGAGCCCGAATTCCTTGAATACCTCATTGGCCGGACGCCCCTGAAACCGATCGCCGGCCAGGCCGAGAATACGCTCGCCCGACGGATTGAACGTCGTAATCGTTCCACTCCGATCGATCGACAGCAAACCCGCGGCGATGGTCGCCACAACCGTTTCGATGTAGGCCCGACGGCGATCAAGTTCGGCGTTGGTGTTCCAGAGCATCAGATTCGTTTCTTCAAGTTTGGATTTGCTGCCCTGTAAATCCTGCGTCATTCGATTGAAGGAATCGATCAAGGTGCCGATTTCGTCCGTCGCCTTCGCGTCGATTTGGACGGTGAGATCCCCCTGCGCAACCGCTTCCGTTGCCTCCGCCAAACGCTGAATCGGCACAGTGATGCCGCGCGCGACATAAAACCCGAACCAGGTGGCGCTGAACAGAATCATAACGGTCACGACGGCGACAATAAGATACGCGACAGCCTTGATCGGATTTTTCATCGCCTTGATCTGCGTGTATTCCTCATACTGGCGGGTAATCCCTTCCATTTTCGTCAGTAACGATTCCGACACGTAGGTTTCGACCACTACCACGCCGGCCAACTCGCCGCTGTGGCTGCCGGAGGCCACCGGCATGCCGGCACGCACCAGCCGGCCCGACTGCGCTTCCTGGACGGAGGTGAACTCCTGCTTCCCATTGATGACTTGGAGGACGAGCTGGCCGATCGGCAGATCCAACGCCACAGCCGGGACACTCGCATCGAGCGCCTTCGTCAGCGTTTCCATCTTGTTCGAAAACACTTCAATCCCGGCGACTCCGTACTCCATACGTTTGCGAGCCATCGCAGCGATCAGCAAATCGCGATGCTCCGGAATCAGCATGTCCTCACGGAACAATTCCTGTCCAATGGCCCGCGCGCTGTTCACCGCCAGCGTAATGTGTCCCGAATGCTGCAGGCGCGCCACCTCGTACGAATCCTTCATCACATTCTCGATCTGTTCGCTGAACCACACATCGACAGCTTTGTTGAGAAACCCGCTGGCGACCACTGCGAGCAGCACGGTCGGGATCAACGAAAACCCGATGAACGCGGCAATCAGTTTGGTGCGAAATCCTGAACCGACAAGCCGGTGCCGGCGTTCGAAATACGCCTTGATCAGATTCCGCGACAGCAGCAGCGTCAGAACCACAAGCCCGATCAAGTCGAGATTGACCAGCAGCAGCACCATGGCGTAGCTGGTCGTGGGCAACAACGACCCCTTCTCCTGCCCGCCCGGCACGGCCATCTGAGAGTAGTACAACGTCAGGGCCAAACAGGGGATCAAGAGGATGAGGACGATCCAGACGGGACGGAGATGGAGCTTTTTCCGCTCCGGTTCCTGAGGCCGCTCCCCCCCGGAGGCGCGCGGGTTGGCGCCGGAGGCAATCCGCTGAGAGTCGCTGAGCCTTGCGGCAGCGGCTCCAGGCCCGCGTGTGGAAGGATCAGAGTCAGGCATTTTCGGCTGTGCTCTCCGTTAGTCCGAAAGGACGCTCCCATCCACTATAGCGGACTTATGAGGGAGTCTCAAAGTCCGGAGACAGATTTCACCGGCCCGGACAATGACCACGAAATGAAAACCGGCAGGCGGGAGACGAACCAGACTACTTCGGCGATGCCAGCGTGACATACTTCATGCGCAGCGCATACAGCATGTCGCGCAACACCGTCTGCTCTTCCGAGGTCAGATTGCCCTTGGTCTTCTCTTCCAGGACAGACAGCAGATCGATGATTTCTTTGGCTTGAGGCAAGTTGACGGGTATCGGCTGTTGCTGAGGGTCCAACCGCTCCCCCATCAGCATCAGGGATGACGAACCGAGCGAGATGACGAAGGAAGAGAAGTTGACTGGAAGCGGATGATCCTCATGGGATGCCTCGGCCGGTGACGCAGAAGCCGTCGGCGTCTGTTGTGCCGTAGAAGCTGGTGGCGGCGCGGCATCCGACCCTCCACTCGCCCGCCGGTCCCGAACGACGAATCCCTGCTCCTGGTCTGCCATTAGCCCCTCTCCCAATACTTACCGTACAGTGGGCGATACCCTACCATAGGACCTATCGGCTCGCAAGTTGCCAGTGGCGGATGGCTTTACGCTCCCCACTTCCACACGGCAGCAGCACGTGCGCTCCTGTGCCGGTGCAGCAATTACTTCTAAACAATGCCTCCCGACCCCTTTTTCAGGAGACTCGGCCGAACGAACGGCTGCCCGCAGGCGGGGCAGACGGGTGTCGGCTTCACATCCGGCCCGTGCAGATGTACGGGCCGGCCACGGCGGCGCAGCCGGATGTTGAGAATCTCGACCCCTACGGAGAATGCCATCGCAGAGTAGATATAGCCCTTGGGAATGTGTACGCCGAAGCCGTCCGCGATCAATGCGAGGCCGATAACGAACAGAAACGCGAGTGCCAACATCTTGATCGTGGGATGCCGGTCTACGAATCCATGCACCGTACCGGCAAATGCGAACATGAAGACGACTGCTGCAACGATTGCAGCAACCATGATGGAAAGCTCAGCGACCATACCTACAGCCGTGATGATCGAGTCCAAGGAGAACACGACATCAATCACCATAATCTGGATGATCACCGCAGAAAAGCTGGTAGCCCCCGTAATGGCGGTGGGCGCGTTGTCGCTCCCCTCGAGCTTGTCGTGAATCTCTTTCGTCGCTTTGTAGATGAGGAAGAGCCCGCCGAAGACCAGGACCAAGTCCTTGCCCGAGAATTCGTTACCGGCGACCGCGAACAGCGGCGCCGTGAGCTTCATGATCCAAGTAAGCGCGAATAACAGACCCAGGCGCGACACGAGTGCCGCGGCGATGCCCGCCTTTCGCGCGAGATCCTGGCGATCGGGCGGCAGCTTGCCTGCCAGGATAGAAATGAAGATCAGGTTGTCGATGCCTAGAACGATCTCCAGGGCGGCGAGCGTCGCGAACGCGAGCCAGGCATTGGGGTCGACCAGCAGTTCGAGCATGGGTGGCAGCCTACGTATGGAGATCAGACAGGTAAATTAGAGACCGAGCAGACAGAAACACAATAGGCAGCGGCTTCGTATGACGTCCAACAATGTTTAGGAGTCGCAATGGCGCTCACTCATCTGGAAGTATTTCAACCAAGCGATCAACGGTTCCTGGAACCCTATTCTGCCCAGCGGCGAGTTGTGCAGCGGACCGTCCCCTGTAACCGGTGTTCGCCATCAGAAGAAAGGAAGAAGTGGGATACAAGAGTGCAGCTCCTGACAGCTGCGCATGACTAACGGAGTAGTAGCGGTTACGGGATAAGGATCTCAACGTAACTGCTTGGTTCGGCAGAATCAACCGCCCTTGTCACCCGCTCAACCTCGCGTTCGATGCGTGGCCAACTGGTTGTCGTCAGCACAACAATTGCGATATTGCGACTCGAGAGGTTCTGTTGATATCGGAGATTCTGGTCGGTCGTGACCAGAACGGAAAAGCCGCTTTCTTCTGATTTTTGCAGCAGTTCACCGTTCTTCAGATAGTTCCAACCAAGTTCAAAAGTGGTAGTGACCTGATGCGCTGCAAGGTACTTGCGAAGCGGAACGGGCGTGCCCTGGTCAAACAGAACGCGCACCTAAGCTGCTTCTAGAGAGCGGGCAGCATGCTCAAGCACCGCGCGGACTTGCTCGAGCGTGACACCCGGAAACCAGACAATAAAGTCGGAGACGTGTGCCCCATCCTCAAGATTCTGAAATAGCGCGGAAACAGGCACACGAGTACCACGAAAAACCCACGCGCCACTCACACGCTCCGCATCACGCTCAACGGCTGGGCAAGAGGACCAATCAATCATGCGGTAATTGTAGACCCAGCAAGAGACCGATTCAATTCAATTATACAGACCAGAATTGAGGCCACATCCTTATGCGGGCCTCGGATCTGCAGCCGCTCCTTCAGGGATGTGCAATACAATCCGGAGTAATCAATGGTTCCTGGAACCCTTTTCTGCCCCAAGTGCGCGATTTCGCCAAAGCGAGTGGGCACTTGGCCAAGACCGATGCCCTGGATGCCCAGGTGCTGGCGCAGCTTGCCGAGGTAATGCACCCGCAGCTGCGCCCACTGCCGGATGCCGACACGCGCGTGCTGGCCGCGGTATTGACGCGCCGCCGCCAGCTAGTCGAGATGCTCACGGCCGAGAAGAATCGTCTCCTGAGTGCCGCGGCGCCGATTCGGAAACGAGTGCGGGTCCATATCGCCTGGCTCGAACGAGAGCTGGACCAGACCAACACGGCACTGGCGGAGGCGATTCGTCACAGCCCCGTGTGGCGTGAAAAAGATGATCTGCTGCAGAGCGTGCCAGGAGTCGGCCCGGTCGTGACCTCGACGCTCTTGGCGAGCCTCCCGGAACTCGACACCTTGACGAATAAGCAGATCGCCGCCCTCGTTGGCGTGGCCCCCCGGAATCGCGATAGCGGGACACTCCGAGGGGGACGGACCGTATGGGGCGGGTGCGCGCGGTGCTCTATATGGCCGCCATTGTCGCCGCCCGGTTCAATCCGGTGATCCGGACCT
>MSXM01000078.1:0-33106 GCA_002083565.1 Nitrospira sp. ST-bin4
AATGGATTTCGCCAAAGTTAGTGCATAGCACTGACGGGTCGCGAACGTAGTGGCGCTAGTCTCGCCACCTTCTTTCAATGAAAGGAGTCCATCATGGAAATGATCAGCACGCCTACACGCCGCGAACCATGGAACAAGGGCAAACTTGTCGGACAAAAAGCACCGTTCAAGCTGAAGGAGATTTGGGCGATTCGGACCCGTTTGCAAATGGCCGGTCGTTCCCGCGACCTCGCGCTATTTGATGTAGGGATCGACAGCAAACTGCGGGGCTGCGACCTGGTCAAGCTGCGCGTGCGCGATATTTGCCACGGCGATCAGATCGCCCCGCGTGCGATCATCATGCAACAGAAAACCCAACGACCAGTTCAGTTCGAGATCACATCGTCCACTCGGGAAGCCGTAGGAACATGGATCAAGCAGGCCAAGCTGAGGTCAGAGGACTATCTCTTTCCCAGCCGCCTCCACAACTCACCCCACTTGGGCACCCGGCAGTACGCGCGAGTGCTGGAGGGATGGGTGAAGGCCATCGGCCTCGATGCATCCGCCTACGGTACGCATTCGATGCGGCGCACCAAAGCCTCGCTGATCTATCGGCGAACGAAGAACTTGAGAGCCGTGCAGCTATTGCTTGGGCACACCAAGCTCGAAAGCACCGTACGCTACCTCGGCATCGAGGTTGATGACGCCTTGGAGTTGGCCGAGCAGACGGAGGTGTGACTGTCGAACATGAGCTAGCGGGTCTGGCAGCGCCCCAAGCCGATGGGCGCTGTCCGACCCTTAGCCGAAGTCCACGACCGACCGCTATCAGAGGATCAACTTGAATGGGGCGATCAAGATCAAACCGACACTTCCATGTAGCCTAATAGAATCGAGGTTCAACCGAGATTATGAAATGGCTCCCAAGGGAAAGTGCGTGGCGGAAAATCGAGCGTTTCTTTCGACAGAACCGGATCTGGCCTGCTCGAATTGATCTCTGCCATTGGGCTCCCGCAGAGTAAAAAAGAGCGAACGTTCACAGCAGGAGTTGCACCTCACGTAGTGCCGAAGGCGGGATTTGATTTGGGGGCAATTCAGAACCTTCATCCTGACGCGCGGTTTACAGCCTTTATGGCGATGTTTCAACGACTTGCAGTCTGGTAACCGGTGAGATTGAGTGAGATAGAATGGGTGGAAAGTAGATCTGCTATACGACCGTTTTACGATCGTATTGTCTTCGTGGTTCGGGTCCCTACTCGGCTCACCAATTCGGACAAAAGATAGAACCTTCAAAGCGACCTTCAGCCTCTTTCCCCCTGCCTAATCGTTCTGGTGTAGCGTTCAAAAACCCCTCTCCACTTCAAGGCCCGAAAAGTCGATTTTTCTGGGGGGGGTGACGTATTCATTCGCCTGTTCCAAAAACAAATAATGTTGAACCTGATGGTGAATCGAAGAAAGCCGCGACACACTATAGTTTCCTGATGACGTTTTAATTACCATGTAATACGCATCTCGTATACTTGAACCTGTTCGTCTCTCCAGCGCTGTCTATTTCACACAAGGAGACAACATGGTTGGCAGCATTCACCTGGAGGTCCTGGGGCAAGAGCAATGTGAGGCTGACAGTGAGCGGGAAACCCTGAGCGCCAACCTTCATGACGGTGCGCTTCAGACGCTTTACGCCGTCGGGTTACAGTTAGAAACTGCCAAGTCGCTGATCACCACGGCCCCCAACGAAGCGAAACTGCGTGTTAGCGAATCGATCCAGCAACTAAATCATGCGATCGTTCAGTTGCGGACCCTCATAGGTGATCATGCTCAAGTCCCACCTGTAGAGGATTTTTCCGAGGCTTTGAACTCCTTGATTCTATTCTTCAGACGTATCAGTTCGACGGTGTTTTGTGTGAGCATCGAGCCGGGGGCGGTCGTTGGTCTTTCTAGGCCACAGATCAGCCACCTCCAGAACATTATGCGCGGTGGGCTGTTTAACGTGGTCCGTCATGCTCGGGCCGAGACCTGCGTCGTCCAGCTGACCCGAGACTCCCATCAAGTTCGGGTACAAATCTGGGACGATGGGAAAGGGTTTGACATCACCCGAGTAAGGCAGCGTAGCAAAGGATTGCTGAGCATGACACATCGAGCGAAGCGCATAAGTGCCAGTTTCAGGCTCTGGTCCCAGCCTGGAAATGGAACGAGCCTTGATTTGGTAATTCCTCTTTGAGGCCTAGCGGTTCAAAATTAGTTGATTTAGAACCTACCGTGGAATCGCGAAGAGAGCAAAGATTGCCAAGTCTTTTCGAATGCCGACGTTGGTATTATTGACCCTTCCATCCTCGTGCCGTCACACATTTCCTAAAACCAATAGCTGACTTCCCCTCATTTACACTTCGATTCGCCCTTGGTCGAGACATCTCTGGGACAGCGTTACGCAATTCAGATGTATTCTTGACCTTCCCGTCATGGCGAGACGTGCTAATTTTCACTGCGTCTGTACCACGGAATACCGAGAACCAATCATGAAACCTGTCTCCCGACCTGTCTTAAGGTGGAGTGTTGCACTGGGCGGCCTGCTCAGTTGGGGCGCTTTGCTGTTGATGGGCACTCCGCCCATGCAGGACTCTATAGGCTAACGGATCTGGGCACCTTGGGTGGGTCAAGCAGTAGTGCCTTTGGCATCAATGATACCGGGCAAGTGGTTGGATCTTCTGCCATTGCAGGCGACGCGGTCCAGCACGCTTTTCTGTACAGCAATGGCAGTATGGCGGACCTCGGTACTCTGGGCGGGGCTAACAGCTAAGCCTATGGCATTAATAACGCCGGGCAGGTGGTCGGAGCTGCCAACTTTCCAGGCGATGGAGCTATGTTTGCCTTTGTGTACAGCAACGGCACGATGAAGGCTCCATATGGGTTCCCCGGTTCTGCTACGGGCATCAATAAATCCGGGCAGGTGGTCGGAGCCGCCACCACAGGCACTGGAGCCACGAATGCTTTTCTGTATAGTCCTCTGCTCTGGTTAAGAACCGTCTCAGAACGGGGCCAACGTCAATCCATCCGAAGTTCTCCACTGGCAGTGTCGCCTTGACGGGGGAGCTTACAGCTGCCCTATGACATATTTAAGCATCGCGTGAGCGAAGCCATTGCGTGCCAGAAGAGCCGGCTAGTCGCAGAGTCTCCGCGGTAATTCTTCAATTAGAAAATGCGACAGGCAGCTCATTAATGGAGTCAGAGCGGCTTCGGATGCCATTCTCGTACTCAGTGGCTGAGAATGTCCAAGATTTCGTCTAAGGGTCGGATAGTTCCCAGCAGGGTCGGTGCACCGAACTGCTTGTTGTGGCGGTTTTCTTTGACCTTTTCCAATGCAATGATGAGGTTATTAAAGTCGTCCAGTTTTGCGGTCTCAAAGTAGGTGATGAAATCGACGTCATCCAGCCCACTGGCATGATAGAGTTTCCGTTTGACCGTCTTCAGGTATGGGACCGTGGCTTCGGTGTGCTCCTTCATCATCGCTGTGCGGACATCTTGCCCCGCGTTCCACCATTCGGCATCTTTACGAATCGGCACGATAATGGCGTACGGTTTCGGTCCTGGATCGGTTTGTGTTTTCAAGGCAATCTTCAGATCCTCGGACATCCCTGGCACATAATTGACAGCTTTCGTGAGCCCGTTAAACGTGTACGTATTCTTCAAATGCTGTCCCAGCGCCGTTCCCATGAAATCGATGAGAAAGTTTTGATTCGTCAGGATCTCCAGAGAATGGATTCGGACGAGAACGTCGGCATTTTCGACGAGCCCTCTCAAGAGGTACGTGTCGGCAATGAGCGCGTCGCTATGCTTCTGAAAGATGGCCTTCACTTCACTGACGGCAGCAACCTTGGCCGCCTTGTCGAGCTTCCACCACTCCTCATCGACCTGGAACACGGCAAACGTGCCGTAGACGCCTGGGTCCTTCAGGAACTTTTCGCGATCCATCCCTGCCTCACCAGCTGAGGGAAAAAGAGCCAGAAGGCCGAGCACGGCACCCACCATCAATGTTTGCTTGATACGTTTCATGGATCAATTCTCCTTTTGGCATCGGTCAATACTCAATTTTCCAAAGGTCGGCCTCTCAGTGAGTTGTACTAAACATAGCGTCTCGTTCTCACGCCGGTCTCACAAAACGATCACGTTTCTATCACGGGACCGGCAGAATCACGGGGGACATTAGGACAATACGGTAGGCAAATCGAAGATCATCGTGGTTCCGACGTTTTGAGTGCTCTCCGCGCGAATCGTGCTGCCGTGCAACTCAAGAATGCGCTTCGAGATGGCCAGTCCTAGACCTGCTCCTCCGGCTCGATCCTGCCGATCGGCTCGGTAAAACCGATCAAAAATATGTGAGAGGTCTTGAGCGGCGATCCCGCAGCCCGTATCGGCGATCTGCACGTGGACAGATTGTGATTGTTGGCTCAGCGACACCGTGATCAGGCCTCCAGATTTGGTGTAGCGGATCGCGTTATGAAGAATGTTTTCCAGCACCCGTTCAATGAGGCCGATATCCGCCACGACAAATGGAAGCGCTTCGGGAAAGCTGGTCTTGAGCGTGATGCCTTTCGGTTCCACGGTGAGTTGCACCTTTTGACAGACGTCCTGCACCAACTCCGCCAAAGAGAATCGCTCGCGTTCGATGTGCACCTCTTGCGAATCCAAGCGGGCCAATTCAAAGAGCTCGCCGACTAGTCGCCTCAGCCGCTCGCTTTGTTTGAGTGCGATGTCAAGAAAGGCCCGTGACTCTTCTCTTGTTAGACTTTCCTCTTTGATCATGAGAGTCTCCAAATAGCCATGGAGCGATGCGAGGGGCGTCCGGAGATCATGGGAAACATTCGCCACGAGTTCCCGGCGGAGCGTGTCCGTCTGCTTGAGGGTGTCCACCTGCTTGAGAATCCGCTGGACCATCAGATTAAACGTCATTTGCAAGCGGTCAATTTCATCTCTTGAGCGCTCTGTGACCGGCTCGTGCGTACGCATTGATATGGCATGCGAGAAGTCACTTTTCGCGAACCTGTCCATCGTCGAGGCGAGCCGGCGGAGCCGTCGTGTCAGCATGTTGAACAACACGAGGCCAGCGAGGAGAGCAAAGACCAGGCCGGCCAGGGCCGCCCAAAAGCTGAGTCGGAGAATGTAGCTGCGTTGCAGCATGTCTGCGACCGAATCATATTCCTCGCCGCCGAGCACGATATAGAGATACCCTGTGGGCGATCCCGTGAGTGGGATAGGAGCGACAGAAAACACCTTGTGGCGACTCGTATCACGCGGATCATCACCCAGAATGGGAAAGGTATCCTCGGTGGTCAAGAACCGTTGAATCGGATCAAGCGAGACCGCCGATCGCTTAATCTTCTCGGCTGGCGCAGAGAAGTTCAGAATCACCCCCTGAGCATCCAGCAGGTACATCTCAATACTGGGGTTGACGATCATGAGCAGGTGAAACAATTCCTTCAAAGCATAGGGACTGACTTCTCCCTGGCTACTGAGCAATTGGTCGCCCACAATGTTGCGGGCCAAGGCCCGGTTGAGCTTCTGATTCACTTCCTGCTGATACATGCGCGTCGTAAACGACGTGAGGGCGGTATAGAGCACCCCTACCGATCCAAAGAGGATGAACAACACGAGAGCGAGTTTCCCGTAGAGTGAGCGCGCCATAAATTACTCTTCGGTGTGTGGGCCATCCCGTTCACAGAACTGGTATCCGACACCCCACACGGTCAAAATAAAGTCCGGCTTCGAGGAGTCTTTTTCAATCTTGGCGCGTAATCGATTGATATGGGAATTGACCGTATGCTCGTATCCTTCATGCCCGTAGCCCCAGACCACATCCAGTAGCTGTGCCCTTGTAAAGACCCGGCCGGGATGGAGGGCAAACTGTAGGAGCAAATCAAACTCTTTAGCCGTGAGCTCCAACGGGCTGCCTCGGACAACAACTTTGCGTTTCTCCACATCAATACATAACTGTCCCGCGCGGATGACATCATGGACGTTCTGATTCTTTCCCGAAAAGGCTTCAGACCGTCGAAAGAGTGCCTTGACCCGGGCTAACATTTCTCGAACGCTGAATGGCTTGGTCATATAGTCGTCAGCCCCGACTTCCAAGCCAAGCACGCGGTCGAGTTCTGATGATTTCGCGGTCAACATTAGAAGCGGGGTATAGGACGGCAGGCCTCGAAGCTGCCGGCATATCTCGAACCCATCGAGGCCTGGAAGCATGACGTCCAGGATAATGAGGTCATACCTGTTTGATAGGCCCTGTTGAAGACCTTCGACACCCGTGGCCACACTGTCGACGGTATAGCCGGCATCTCTCAAATGCATGCCCAATAGCCGGCCAATATCCATGTCGTCTTCGATCACCAAGATTTTTTTAGCCATGACCGCCACGAGAAGAGAAGGATAATACTGGATCGCTTAGCACAACCTGTGTCACAAAAGTATCACGGACCCGCGATTGGAGGATAGCTCAGCGCTCTAAGAGGACGTGTGATTCTCTAGATTTCAGAGGGCTACGGATATTTCAGGAAGTGGACTCCTCAGCCGCCGTTTTTCACAAAACTGGGCACGGTATCCAGCCAACCACTAAGATACTGCCAACCTCTTTGCAAATATCAAGGTGCCAATATCTAAGCTTATTACTGTCTCGAGCTGGGAAACATGATGTATGCCATCCGGAAGACGGACCTGAAAGACTTCATCTCCGACTGGACAATCGGCCAAGTTGATATCGATCCGAAATTCCCTCAGCACACATACGGATCTTTTTATTTACCGCGCTGTTTTCGTGAAAACTGGTGGATGAATTCATTGCAAATGGTTGGTTGAATTTGTACCAATATCCGGCCGAGGGAGAGGAGCGCGCCTTAAGACGTGAAACAGACCATTTACAATAATCGACGTTGTTCGGACAGGATGCGGCGATGGCCGGGCAGAAGGGAGTTACTGAAGGAGGCATTCACCGCCAACGACCCGTAAGCCGAGCGACACAGGCAGTGGCGATTGCCGATTCTCGGACCTCGCGATGGCCGAACCGCCCCGGACGAGGTATCCGAAACCGGTCGGCGCGTTGTACCGAAATGGGCCACCGCAGATATCCGAAATACGCACCTTGATCGCGCTACCCCTCCTTACGGCCGCCTCGGCACTTCTGTTTGGCGGGCATGAGCTGCAACCGTCTCTTAGTGACTACTACTTTGTAGTTATAGATGGTGGATTGCCAAGAACGATCTTCTTGATCTTTCTTGCCTTTCTCGGTTGCGTTCTAGTCGCCTACCGGGGCCTCGACGAGAAGGATAACCTGATTCCAACGCAGCCGGGATATTCTCGTTCGGTGTTGCCTCTTTCCCATGCACTGCGACCTCACCGAACATCAGTATTGCGTCCCGGGTCTGTTGCCGCTTCTCCACCTTCCGTCAGCTGGTCTTCTCTACCTGTCCGCCGTCATATCTGTCATGTATGGAGGTGGCCCAAAGCTCAGAGAGGCGCTAAGCAGACTTCCCGACTCCAAGACATGGTTCTCGCGGCTCGGTCGTATCAAATACTTGTCCACTGCACTGCGGAGCGCCAACGGCAGGGCTGAGGACCGCTTTATGGCGGTGTGATCTCGGCGCCGAACTTCCGCTCGTGGCCGAACTGAGTCACTCAAACAGCGTCCCATACACTGCCACCAACTGGCTATAGGCCTTCAAGAAAACATCAGTTACTGTTGACATGAAGAAGCAGTGGCGAGATAGTCTCCCGATGGGAAAGATGCAGAACAATACCACCAGAAAACCTCAACATGAGGTCATCGTGTTATCCGAACGTGATCGTGCTGTGTTTGTTGCTGCGCTTGTGAATCCGCCTGCTCCCAATAAGCGTCTTGTTCAAGCGTCCCAAGCGTACATGGAGATCAGGAAGAATAGAAAGAGATGAACAACGGGGATTAGATTCTACCCCGTTTTCACGGACAGTTGTGTTAAGAGCTTCTTCCCCTGTTGCTGCTGATCGAGTCTCAGTCGCTGTCGCGGATTGTGCCAACGTTCGATGTAATCCAAGACGAGAACGATCGCGGCCGCTTCATCGAATGTGAGTTGATCGCAAACGGCAGTGAGGAATCGACTACCGGGCCATGTGAGCCAGCTGAACACAATTATCCGGCCGCGTATCTTTACTCGCCGCGCACATCTCCCAGGCCATGCCGATTTTGCCTTCATAGGCATAGGCCCATCTCATCTCTACCTTTCAGTCCATGGTCGACGGCGCTCGGATATCACCGCCAGCATATTCACTACGGACGACGTCCCTTCCGCGCACAACGCTGCCATGCGGAAATCCGCCGTCCGCTTATGTTGTAGCGCCAATGCGAGTTTGAGCGCCGCTTTGGCGTGAGCACGCGCTTCCTCATTCACGCCTCCGGATAATTCTCCTTCAAAAACTACCTCCAACATCCGACGGGAATCGGTTTCACTAATTGGAACAGAATCCTTACTTAGGTGGCGAGTCCGATCGAACACGGCTTGGGCAACGGAGATCAAGACTTCTCGGCACAACAAACCCACCGCCTGGAACTGTTCCTCGGTCTTTGCCGTCTCAAGGCGAGCTTTGACCTCCTGCATTTGTCGATCGACTTTCTGCCATCCTGTCGGTTCTTCAAAGACCGCGGTTCGATGGCCAACCTGTTCAAAGCCATACACCGGACGACCGGATATCTGCTTCACCTCGACAAGCCGCCATCCATCGGCCTTGAGTTCGGCATTGTAGGCTGCCACCAATGCATGCGCCTCCTCAGTCATAGGTCGAACCGCAGGATGCACAGTCTCACACAAAAATCGCAGAAACTCTTCGTCGGCGACCCAGAGCAGATTGAAACGGGAATCATAGAACACCCACTCCTCCGGCCAATCCGAATTGATGACGCGATGCTTCCAAATATCACCCGCCGCATTTTCAAATCTGCCATCCGTCGATGCAATATTCGCCAAATCATAAAGTCGGGCTAAAAAGCTGTCCTCCTGCATGCGTCCCGACCAGGAAACCCCTGAAGCTGTCAAGTAGTCGATGATGGCTCGCCGTGTGACTTCTGAGATGGTATTGGCTGTCCCATCCGTGTTCATTAGCTTTGCCCCCCGAGGCGTTTGTCTACTACCGTCAGGCCATCATGCGTGCCGAAGATGACCTTTTCCCACAAGACTAGACCAACCAGACCTGGAATTGTCCGTTAGACTGCGGCCCTCAACCAGGAAATCATACTGCTCCCAGGAAATGATGATCATGGATCAAGGGCGTCCAGGTGGAGCGTGGTTTGTGGTGCCCGTCCGTCTTGCGGGCCTGGCCCTCGATCATGCGCATCCGCGCCTAGATCTTGCCGAATTCATAGACGCCGGCGTACATCGGGTTCGTGAGCATCCTCAGCATGCTGCAATACGTGGGGAGTTTCCCGATGGTCTCGCTCCCGGCGTCCGTGAACACGCGAGCTGGAACACAGATCCGCTCGCGTCGAAAACAGAGCAAGACCTGCCGGATGCTCCCCAGTTCGGTATCTTCTCAAAGACTTGGAGCACGGCCTACTGCATGCAGCGATCCGGATTGAACTAGATCTAGCCAGGGGTCCACACATAGCAAATCGGCGAGCAAAACATGAGCCCGGCGGGCATTTGGCGTAGGGCTTCCAGCGAGCGTTGTCGAGAGAGCGTGAGTCGAACACGGACATGGTGCCCTTGCAGCAGCTGATGATCGAGGACCGCGGGATCGTACATCCCGTCGGGGTTGGGGTGGGTGAGCCATGCGCAATCTTTTGTTTTAGATCCAAACACGTCGGTGGCTCGGAGGATCACATTATCTAGATTCCGATTCGCATAGCCCCCGAGGCCCTCAGCGCCATGATTATCCGCTCCTCTACATGCGGAGTCGTTGATCTGTTGCCGGGCTTATTGGGTGACACGCATCCGCGCCACGTATTCATTTCTCCCACGGCGCTCGTGTTTGAAGGAGACGTCGCAACTTTGGATTATTCGCCGGAGGATGGTCGAGTATCGCTGTAAAATGCTTGAACGCGGACCTTGAGTGTGTGATCGTGCGCATGCGCGACTCAGATTGCGCTACGGTCTTGAGTGTTTGATCAACTGCGCGGATGGCGCGGTCGGCTGAACGGATGACACGATCAGCGAGACGGTCTAGGTTGCGCCGCTTCATACAGTAACGATATCACGGTCTGCCCTGCGTTGGGAACCCGCATCGTGTGCAGCGGAGCTCGGTTCAATTCATCAAACCCTATCGATATGCGATCAAACCCAATAACTGAATCAGCACCAGGCCTCCACCACGATTGATCTAGCTCCTAGAACACGTCAGTGACGCTCGGGGGCCAGCCCTCTGGCCACTGGCCATACACCGATTGATAGGCCACGACTATGGCTGGTGGAGGCTGCTCTCTGGCCACTCGAATGGACTCATAGTTAGCCTCCCTGATCCAGCGTTCAAATTCGATGGCCTCTGCACTATCTTCTGCTCCCAAATTCGCAAGGGCTAACATTGGGTGGACATATCGCCAGGCTAGGCCACAGCGCCGCATGCGGAGAAAGATCAGGGCATAGACAGGAGTCAGGTCTGCCCGGCTCTTAATCAAGTTACACCTTATATAGAACTGGATATAGTCGAACAGATCCGGTGAGGAAGGCCTCTGATGCGGATGTTCAAGGAAGTCTGCGAGAAACGCGGCTGCTAAGCGACCAGTACCCAGTTCGACAGGGCTCCCCTCTGCACTCCGAACTTCATGGTTGTCCGAAAACAGATGCCAGAGACATGACCCCAGAAGTTCTGCACATTCTGTCACCGGATCAATGTGACTCTCTGGCTTCCATGTCTCCCCCGTGGCGTCGGGTATGTCTTCAACGATGGCAGGGAGACCACAAGCACGCCGAAGTTCCTGGATGCGGCTGCGGATGCGGTGAGATTCCTCCCTCAGCTGAGCGGGGGTGGGATGTGCAGTGCGAACCAGGGGGGAGCGCTCCCACCCCTCAGGTGCCAGAGCGGCCACAATGGCCGGATCCCGTAATCCATTGGGAAACATTCGCTGGAAGAGTCGCCAACACTCGGTTTCGGTTAAGACGTTGGTCACTGACACAGAAACCACTCCTTCGAAGCAGCAACGGATCTGGCAGGATTTCCCACACTCTTCCCGTCTAGTTTCAAAGCCTGCTCGCTGGTTGCAACCTGCATATAGCCTACTTCCCGCTGTTTGGCAGTTTCGTGATGCTCGTGAGCAACAAGACGGTGTTGAACGCGAGCGCTAGTTAGTGCGGGATGGCTTGGCGTTCAAATTCTGTTGAGAATTTAGATATTCTAGGCCAGACACAATATCCCAATTTGGGATAATGGTGCTAGGGAATAAATAATCAGGCCCTCTCACAGAGGGGGCCTATGCGTAAATCAAAGAAATCTGCCCCGTTCAGTCCTGAGTATCAATACTTCTGTCGCCTGCTGAAAGAGGCGCGGGAGAATGCTCGAGTCACCCAGATGGATTTGGCAAAGCGATTAAGAAAGCCTCAATCCTACATATCGAAATACGAAACAGGCGAACGACGAATAGATGTCATCGAGTATCTTCGAATCGCTAGAGCGATCCGTATAGATCCATTGGAAGTCATTCGAGAGCTAAGTCTGAAGTTTAAGGCAACGTAGCGTAGGATACGATTCTAGAGATGCTTCCGTCCGTTCACGCCCAGAATCTGTCGTGGGATAGCAAGACTGAACACGGAAGATCGCTAATGCCCGCTTGAGGAGGCACACTGGGCACATGAAACAACCACGACAGATGCTCCGCGAGATTGTAGAGTCCGGATTGGCCAAGACATATGGAGATGATATGGAACAACTTGGTTAACAATATTAGTCCTGAGGAGCGTGAGCGGGTCAGGGAAGCGTTTGGTAAGTAGGCACCTTAATAACAGATCCGCTAACGTTGAGACCTTGCCTATGTACAAGCATAAGACGGCGGTTGGCACATTTCTGATTGCTGAGCGTTTAGGGCGGTGGCACATCATCTTTAAGGATGAGAGCCTGGGTAATTATGCAACCCCACAGCAAGCAGCAGATGATCTCGCCGGAGGACATACTTTCTCTCCAGGAACTGGAATCGATACCTCAACGCTAGACATTCCTAGCGATATAAAAGAGTGGGATAGAACGGCGCAAGCTTGAGTTATTGGAGCAGTGTTTTGGCTTCCTGGACTTCACTGGAGGATTGATCCATCGACTCAAGAACCTTCTGTAATTTCTCTCGCGACGATCTGGACAACTTCACCGCATACAATATGTGCTCTTCAAAGGCCTCGTATGCCAGTGGCGCAACGGCTTTTGCCATTGTAGCCATTACTTCGCCATAGGCCCGAATTTCATACTGAGCATGCGAATCGAGCCGCAGTTTCAAAAAATGAAACAGGTTGTGCAGGTCGATCTGCCAATACCATTGTGTATAGAGACTTAGTGGCAAATTGATGCGGGCAAGTTCTCGTGCTAGCCCGTCATTCAACATTCCTTCGTAATTTGAGTAGACATTTGACTGATCTTTTTTCAGTAGTTCGAGTATCCGTTCTTGTACGTCGGCCGATAATTCTTCCTCTCCCCGTGCCTGTTTATTATTCTGACTCTGCCGGCGCAGTTGTTCTTGCGGTGGAACGTAGAACTCGTCTTCCATGACACTATAGCGACCTGATATCTCGTTTAGTCTGGCCGTTCGGTGCCTGACCCATTGCCTCGCGACAAAAATGGGCATCTTTGCATGAAACGTCAGAATCACCTGCTCGAAGGGCGACGTATGATCGTTTCGCATCAGATAATTGATCAGCCCTTTATCTTCACGGACCGTCTTGGTGCCGGCTCCGTAAGAAACTCGGGCCGCAGCTACTATACGGCTATCTCCTCCAAGATAATCAACAAGCCTAACGAAGCCCTTGTCGAGCACTCGAAATTCTTTGTCTTGAATTGCTTCTGCTTCAGGAGTGGTGATTCTTGGCATGGTCCATCACGTTAAGTTGAAGTGTCGGGATTCTCGGCTAAGTGGGCAGATTCTTCAAGCCCTGATTCAATGCTTATTGAAGCTACTTAGCTTCTTCCCTTTGAAAATCATATTCTTAAAAGAACCAATGCGTTTGGGGATGATTTGGTCGGCAATCGACGCATGGCCGTAATCGAAATAGAACTGGTCCCAGAATTTTTCCGAGGAGTGGCCGTGGACCCACTTGATGCTGCTCTCGATGGAATCAGGCGAGCGGCTGTACCGCGCCAGGGCATAGGCGGATTTCTCCGGTGGCATGGGCGCCACGGCGATGACGCGCCGGCTGGATTGATCCTGACTCATCGACCCGAAGTCCTCACGAGGCTGCTGACAATCACGAGGGCCGAACTATACCCCCCGACTGCCTGAGGCGCAAGGCCGCTCCGTTGACTTGGCTCGGAATGCACCGCTATAGTCCCGACGTTTTGCGTATGGTGAGGATCGACGATGATCAAGGGTATCAAGGGCGTTAAAGATCTGCTTCCGGAAGAGACCCCGCGCTGGCGCCTGATTGAAGAGAAGGCCCGGTTCTGGGCCTCGACGTTCGGCTTTCACGAAATCCGCGTGCCGATTTTCGAGGTGACGACGCTCTTTGCCCGCAGTATAGGGGCCTCGACGGACATCGTCGAAAAAGAAATGTACACGTTTCAGGACCGGGACGGCACGTCGCTGACCCTGCGCCCTGAAGGAACAGCCGGAACGGTCCGGGCCTACATCGAACACAACCGCGCGGCCGATCCGCTTCCCCAGAAATATTGCTACCTCGGACCGATGTTTCGCCACGAGCGGCCTCAAGCCGGACGGTTGCGGCAATTTCACCAGTTCGGCGTGGAATCCTTCGGCATGGCTGATCCGCGGGCGGATGTTGAAACGATTGCCCTCCTCTGGCAGTTACTGTCTGACCTCCAACTCCCCGCGCTCACCCTGGAAATCAACAATCTTGGGTATACGAGCGACCGGGAGACATATAGACCGGTTCTGGTCGCCTATCTTCGCCAACAGGAAAGTCAGCTTTGTGCGAATTGCGTTCGCCGCATTGAGACGAATCCGTTGCGCGTACTGGATTGCAAGGTGCCGGCCTGCCGGGCCGCCACAGACGTTGCGCCGACTCTTGCCGGTTCTATGGCAGAACCGGCCACAACCTATTTTTCAAAGGTGCTGGAAGGGCTTCAGGCTATCGGGATTCCCTACCAATTGAATCATCGGCTGGTTCGGGGGTTGGATTATTACTGCCTGACCACGTTTGAAGTAACGACCACGACTTTAGGGGCTCAGAACGCCGTAGGAGCCGGTGGACGCTACGATGGATTGGTAGAGACTTTGGATGGTCCGAAGACGCCGGCCGTCGGCTTTGCGGTCGGTATTGAGCGTATCTCTATGATGCTGCCGGAAACCGTCACTCCGCCATCTGTTGGGGATAAGACGGTCTATGTGGCAGCCTTCGGCGAACGGGCGGCAATTCAAGGCTTGAAGATTCTCCAAGATCTCCGCGTGGCCGGAGTTCGAGCGGTGACGGATTTCCGCTCGGCGACGCTAAAAGCTCACCTCCGCCAGGCTGATCGTTTTACCTGTCGCTATACTCTGATTCTCGGTGATGATGAATTAGATAAAGGCTCCGCGATCCTGAGAAATATGGAGACGAAGGATCAACAGGATCTGCCTCTTCCCACCATCATTGCCGCTCTTTCCGCGCGAGTTCTCGCATCCTAGTTCCGCAGTTTTTGCGGTTGACTTTCCCTTCAAAAATTCGTAGGCTCACGGCCTCTGGATAATTATTATAAGTTGTTGATTAATTAATATAAATATCTGTGAATTACCTATGAATTCAAAGAAGCTCGGACTGCTTCTTTCAGTCCCTCCGACTCATAGAAGTGTTGAGACGGTTTACCGTCTTTCACGTGCGGCTCTTCAACGCAACACCGAGGTGTATTTATACCTCATCGATGAAGGGGTGAAGAACATTTCTGACGCCCGGTATCAGGAACTAGCGACTGATGGCGTCAAGCTCTTTGCCTGCGCTTATGGCTGTCAACAGCATCATGTACCGACCGATGGGATCCATTCCAAGATCTCCCTGTGCGGGCTGGTGGTCCTCTCCGGGATTATCGATGCCTGCGATCAATTTTTAGCCTTTACCTGATTTAAGGGTATCCACCAGACGATGGCGAAGAAAATAGCCGTAGTGATTCGAGAAGATCCCCGTCAAACGCACCGTCCGGTGGAAGCCCTGCGTATTGCACTCGGCCTTGTGGCGGGGACCCATGATACGACCGTGGTGCTTCTCAATGAGGCAGTTCGACTGCTTTCAGACGATCTCGACGATGTGATTGATATGGAGATTCTAGAAAAGTACCTCCCGTCAATCGAACATCTTGAGATGCCATTTATCGTGCAATCGGATGCCGATCGATCGTTGATACAAAGTCAGTTTGCCGTCCAATATCAGACGGCTGACTCTATTCGACACTTTTTGACAGACGTCGATCGAACTCTCGTGTTTTGATCTTCACGGTAAGGGGAACGCTGTGGCAGATTGTTTGTACATGCTTCGTGAGCCGTTGGAAGGGATTGAATCCAGTCTCTTTACCTCTCAGGAGTCCGGATATGTTCTTCTCGAAGAAGGATTGCCCGCTTCTTCTACCGGTTTTGCCGAGCATGTGCGGAACGCCGGTCCAAACGACTCCTCCCCTTCCGTCAGTTTAACGGACCGGGACCTCCTGGAATTGGTATTTGCCCATACGAAGATTATCCTGCTCTGACTTCTTATTATCTTTACCAAGATAAGAAACTCGTAGGAGTAGTCGGAGTCGTAGTAGTAAGAAGAATAGTGGGAATAGCTCATACATTGTTGGAAAGATAGAACAATAGAGACAGACTCCTGTCTGATGAGTTTGTGGATTTCCTCTGCATGAACCGCCTGAGTTGGGTGGTATAGGGTGTGTGTAGAAGTGGATAAGGAAAATCCAACTCGACAATATACGGGGGTACGTGGTAATCAGCGATTCCTTTCAGGTGAGGATTTACTCGGAATTGTGAAGACGGATGGCAGGTTGTCCACAGGTGTGTATAAGCCTGTGTATAGGAATTTTAAAGGGTTATGAGTATCGACACGGTTTGGCAAGAGGCTCTTCACTTTATCCAGGGGAAGGTCCCGAAGCAGGTGTACGACACCTGGTTCACCCCAGTGCACCTGGATAGAATTGAAGATTCGACTGCCCATATCGGGGTTCCGAATAAGTTCTTTGGCGATTGGCTGGGCACCCACTATGGTCCGCTTCTCGCCGAAGCGGTCTCGGCTGCGCGTGGAGGTGGAGATGTCGCCGTCTCTTTCCTGGTCGATCAGAAATCAGCCAAGCAGCAGGATCAGGCTGCGGTCGCGACGGCTGCCAAGACCGTCACGCAGCCTAAGCCAAGGCGGGGGATTCAGCTCAACCCCAAGTACATTTTTAAGAATTTTGTCGTCGGTGCCGGGAACCAGTTCGCGCATGCCGCCTGCATGGCGGTTGCTGAACAGCCGGGGAAAGCGTACAACCCCCTCTTTATCTATGGGGGTGTAGGCCTTGGAAAGACGCACTTACTGAACGCGATCGGCAATCATGTGGCGGAGCGGACCGATCTCCGAATCGCCTATCTGACGACCGAGCAGTTCACCAACGAGGTCATCAACTCGATCCGCTATGACAAGATGATGGACCTGCGGAAGCGCTATCGGCATATCGATATGCTGATGATCGACGACATCCAGTTTTTGGCCGGCAAAGAGCGGACGCAGGAAGAGTTCTTTCATACGTTCAATGCGTTGTATGAGGGGCATAAGCAGATCGTTCTCTCGAGCGACCGGTTTCCGAAAGACATGCCGGATATCGAAGAGCGGCTCCGGTCCCGCTTCGAATGGGGACTCATCGCCGATCTACAGCCGCCCGATGTGGAAACGCGGATCGCCATCTTGCGCAAGAAGTCCGAGGACGAGGGGATCCAGCTTCCCGAGGACGTGATCCAGTATCTTTCGACCACTCTGAAGAGCAATATTCGTGAGCTCGAAGGCAGCCTTGTCCGATTGGGAGCCTTTGCGTCGCTCACAGGACAGAAGATTACCCTGGAGATGGCCAAGACGGTCTTGCGTGATCTGATCGGGGATAAGAAGAAAATCGTGGCGATGGAAGATATCCAGGATGTGGTCTGCACCCAGTTTCACGTGAAGATCAACGAGCTGAAGTCCCGCCGTCGAAGCAAGACGCTGGTCCATCCGCGGCAGATCGCCATGTATCTCTGCCGCGAACTGACCGACGCCTCGTATCCGGAGATCGGCCGGCATTTCGGCGGCAAGGACCATACGACGATTATCCATGCCTGCCGCCAGGTGGCGAAGGCGAAGGACGCGGATCCGGCCATGCAGACGACGTTGGAAAAACTGAAGGAACAGATCCTACGGGGTTGAGGTCGTCCTGTTGAGGGAGAAGATACTATGAAGGTACGCATCGGGCGCGATGAACTGTTGACGGGTCTCCAGCGTGTGCAAGGCGTCGTGGAGAAACGGAACACCATGCCGATTCTCTCCAACATTCTGCTGGAAGCCAAACAGGACGGCGTTGAGATTGTCGCGACAGACCTGGAAATCGGTATGCGCGGACTCTATAAGGCCACGGTACTGCAACCGGGCGGTGTGACCGTCTCGGCGCGCAAGCTGTATGAAATTATCAAGGAGTTGAAGGCCGGCGAGATCGAGTTGACCTCGGGCGACAACAATTGGACGACGATTCAAGCGGGCAAGAGCCAGTTCAAAATCGTCGGGCTGCCCAGTTCCGAGTACCCTGCCCTGCCGGTGATCGATCGCGAGGGCTTGATTCCGCTCTCCGGCGCCGGGCTGTTGGAACTGATCCGGAAAACGTTGTTTGCCGCAGGGGACAATGATGCGCGCTATATTCTGAACGGCCTGCTCGTCACCTTGGTCGTCACGGACAAGAAGACCTCGCTCCGGCTTGTGGGTACCGACGGCCATCGTCTGGCCGTGACCGAGCAGGAAGTGGGCAAAGCCGGCAAGGGCGGACCGCAGGAAATTAAAGCCATCGTCCCGAAGAAAGCGGCGCAGGAAATGCGGCGGCTGTTGGAAGAGGGGGGCGAAGGCGAACCGCTGATCGGGTTTACCAAGAACCTCATGATCTTCCGGAAAAGCGGCCTGCTCATGACCTCGCGCTTGATGGAAGGGAACTATCCCAACTATCAGCAGGTCATCCCCAAAGAGGGCGGGAAGAAGATCAGTGTGAACCGCCTCGAATTGGAAAGCGCGCTGCGGCGCGTGTCGGTCCTGTCGAAAGACAAGGCGAACGCCGTGAAACTTTCTTTTGCGCCGGGCCATATGATCCTGTTTTCGAGCAACCCGGATTACGGAGAAGCGACCGAGGAGTTGCCGGCGACCTATGACGGTGAGGCGCTGCAGACCGGATTCAACGCCCGGTATCTTCTGGATGTCTTCAGTGTGATGGACAGCGAAACCATCACCTTGCAGATGGACACGCCGCTCAGCCCGTGCTTGATTCAGGAAGCCGAGAATCCTGGGTTCAAGTGTGTCGTGATGCCGATTAAGATCTAGGCGGATGATGAACATGCTCACCAGCGTCGTTCTCGGCTCAAAGAAATCCTCAACGTACCCCAGAGGGTACGCCTCCGGTTTCTTTTCGCCTGCGGCCTTGCCGGATGAACATGTTGATCATCCGCTGAAAACCAAGATCAGAGACTAGGAGAGGGATGGCCACGAACGAGTCAATCAGCAAGCCCAAGTCAGACAGTTACAACGCCGACCAAATCAAAGTCCTCGAAGGTCTCGATGCCGTGCGGAAACGCCCGGCGATGTACATCGGCAGCACCGGCGTCGACGGCCTTCACCACCTCGTCTATGAAGTCGTCGACAACAGCGTCGACGAACACATGGCGGGATTCGGGGAGACGATCGAGGTCACGATTCACATCGACGGGAGTGTCACCGTCGTCGATAACGGCCGGGGCATTCCGACCGGCATGCACTCCACGCAAAAGAAATCCGCGGCCGAGGTGGCGCTGACCGTCCTCCATGCCGGCGGAAAGTTCGAGCAGGGCGCGTACACCGTTTCGGGCGGTCTGCACGGGGTGGGCATTTCCGTGGTCAACGCGCTCTCCGAATGGCTCGACCTGCGCATCAGGCGCGGCGGCAAGGAACACTTCATGCGGTTCCGCCACGGCGTGCCGGAGGCGCCGCTGAAAGTCGTCGGCGAAACGGCAGACAAGGGAACCGAAGTCACCTTCCTGCCATCGGCGCAAACCTTCACGCAGCTCGTCTTCGACTTCGACACGCTGGAGCATCGCCTGCGCGAGCTTGCGTTCCTGAATTCCGGCGTGTCGATCCGCCTCAAGGACGCGCGCCATGTCGAAACGCGCGAGGAGCATCTTTATTACGAAGGCGGGCTTATCGCGTTCGCGCGCTATCTCGACAAGTCGAAAACGCCGCTGATCGAAAAGCCGATCAATTTCACGGTTGAGCGCGAGGGCGTGACCGTCGATGTCGCGATGTGGTGGAACGACAGCTACCACGAAAAAGTGCTATGCTTCACCAACAACATCCCGCAGCGCGACGGCGGCACGCACCTTGCCGGCTTCCGCGCGGCGCTGACGCGCATCATCAACAATTACGCGGCCGAATCCGGCATCGCGAAGAAGGAAAAGATCGCGCTGACGGGCGATGACGCGCGCGAAGGGCTGACCTGCATCCTGTCGGTGAAGGTTCCGGACCCCAAATTCTCCTCGCAGACGAAAGACAAGCTCGTCTCGTCGGAAGTGCGCCCGGTCGTCGAAGGCGTCGTCGCCGAAAAGCTGGGGCAATGGTTCGAGGAAAACCCCGGCGAAGCGCGCAAGGTCGTCGGCAAGATCGTCGAGGCGGCGATGGCGCGCGAGGCGGCGCGCAAGGCGCGCGAACTGACGCGGCGCAAATCCGCGCTCGACATCTCATCGCTCCCCGGCAAGCTCGCCGACTGTCAGGAACGCGATCCGGCGAAGTCCGAACTCTTCATCGTCGAGGGCGACTCGGCCGGCGGCAGCGCGAAACAGGCGCGGAACCGCGAGAACCAGGCGGTGCTCCCCTTGCGCGGCAAGATCCTCAATGTCGAGCGCGCGCGCTTCGACAAGATGCTCGGCAGTCAGGAGATCGGCACGCTCATCACCGCGCTTGGCGCCGGGATCGGGCGCGACGACTTCAACGCCGACAAGCTGCGCTACCACAAGATCGTCATCATGACCGACGCCGACGTCGACGGCGCGCATATCCGCACGCTGCTGTTGACGTTCTTCTTCCGCCAGATGCCGGAGGTCATTGCGCGCGGCTGCCTCTATATCGCGCAGCCCCCGCTCTACAAGATCAGCCGCGGCAAGTCGGAGCAGTATGTCCTCGACGATCGCGGCCTTGAAGATTATCTCTATACGGAAGGGGCCGCAGACGCCCAGCTCCTCCTTGACGGCGGCGAGGCGATCGCCGGCGCTGATCTTGCCGACATCATCGCGCGCGCCCGGCGCGCGCGCGAGGCGATTGAGGAATTTCCGGCGCGCTTTTCCCGCGACATCATCGTGCAGGCCGCGCTGGCGCGCGCGCTTTCTGAAACGCCGGCCGACGCGGCCGACGCGGAGGCGCTGGCGCAAAAGGTCGCCGCGCGCCTCGATCTCGTCTCGGACGAGTTTGAGCGCGGCTGGCGCGGCGCGCCGGACGGGGAGGGCGGCTATGTGTTTGAGCGCGAAGTGCGCGGCGTCGCCGAACGCCACGCGCTGACGCGCGATCTCCTCGTCTCCGGCGACGCAAGGCGCACGCAGGAATTGATGAACGACCTCGCCGAGATTTTCGACAAGCCGGCGATCTGGACCCGCAAGGACCAGCGCGCGACGATCACCGGGCCGAACAGCCTGCTGCGCGCGGTGCGCGCCGCCGGCGAGAAAGGCGTCTCGATCCAGCGCTACAAGGGCCTTGGCGAAATGAACCCCGACCAGCTCTGGGAAACGACGCTCGACCCCGCCGCGCGCGTGCTGTTGCAGGTGAAGGTGAAAGAGGCCGACGCCGCCGACGACATCTTCTCAAGGCTGATGGGCGAAGTCGTCGAACCGCGCCGCGAATTCATCCAGGAAAACGCGCTGACGGCGGAGCTGGATGTTTAGGGGAGGTCCTTAGGGCCGCTCATTGAGGCGGGAGCTGGACGAGCCGCTCTGCTGTCGGCCCCGAGTTCGGACGCGATTGGAAAGGCCGAAAATCGCCGAGAATGGACGCTCGCCAGTTTGGCGCGTGCGCGCCCGACGGGGGCCCGAGGGAAACGTCAGACCCGCAGCCGTAGACACAGCAGCGGGCGCGATATGTCCCGTTTGGATTAGTTCGGCAACCGCGCCTATGCCCTCGGAATCCCTTCCCTCAATCAAGAGCGGCCACGCGCCAAAGTCACTCACGACGAAGAGTGACGTCGCCAAACGTTTGCGATGCGCCGTCTTGAATATTGTCCAGCCGCCATCTCCACGTGTCGTCAGCGCCATCGTATGTGAAGGTGTTGGTGAAAATGAGAGCGCCTTCAGCGTCACGAAACTCGAATGGGATCGAATCTGGGCTTTCCGCCGCTTTGCAGGTCACGTCGCCGGAAGCCACTTCGGTGTTGTCGAACCAGAAGCACACATAGTGATCGCCCAGCCACCCGATCAGGATTGTCGCTTCATACGCCGGCAGCCCGTTATCGCCTCTCTCTCGAGATACCTCGTTGATGCGCACATAGTTGCGTTGGAGGATCCACTCAGCATCGACATCGTGCACCGCGCTCTGGCCGGCAATCGCGCCAGTGAGCCGCCAGCTGCCAACCAGCCTGCTGAGCATCGCTTCGGATCGAGACGCGTTGGCCGCAGCTTCATCCAGCGGCGACGTTCTGATCGCCTGCGTCTGCGCGCAACCGACCAGAAGCATCGTCCCCATGACAATAAGAAATCGTCGAAACATGCGTCCTCCTCGCGGAAATGTCGTGGGGATTGGTATAGGTCGCAGAGGAAAGCGCCAACAGAAGTTCCTTAGCGACGACGTACTTCTCTCGAATTGCTAGCTACATGATATTTATGTCCGCCCAGGGCCAAAGACGGCATTCCGAGCGCGTGCGGACATTGATCCCTATCGCTCGTCGCCCTCCCCCTCCGGCACCTCAAAAACTTGCCCCGGATAGATCAGGTCCGGGTCGCGGATTTGATCCGCGTTTGCTTCGTAAATGACCGTGTACTGAACGCCGCGGCCATAGACGCGCCGCGCGATGCGCCAGAGGCTGTTGCCGGGCTGGACGACGACCTTCCCGTCCTTCATCTGCACGTCGTCAAGGCTCGCGCGTTCGAAGGGAAGCTCGATCGCGTAAACCGGCTTGCCGTTTTCATCGAGCTGGATGACCTGCAAGGAATAGACGCCGGGCGGCATCGACGTGGTGAGGCGCCAGCGCCCGTCTTCGCCGGCGGCGGTCTGGCCGACGAATTGTCCGCTGGCGAAAATCTGGACGACGCGTCCCGCCTCGGCCTTGCCGGCGAAAATGACGGCGCCTGAATCGTCATAGTCGATCGTGTCGAGCGACAGCGGGCCAAGGCCGACGCCCTCGTCGCGCGGCTCTTGCAGCACCTGCGTCGCGCCGCCGGGCGTCGTCTTGAGGACGAGCGGGCGGTCGCCTTCGCGCTCCGGCACATAGATGACGATCGTCTCTTCAGAGCGGATGACGACGCCGTCCGCCGTTTTCATTTCGAGCGACAGTTCAACAGCGCCGGCGCCGAGCGGGGTTTCCGTCGTCATCACCCAGGCGCCGTCGGCGCCGGCGGTCGCGGTCGCGAGCGGGGCGTCATTGGCGTAGACCGTGACCGTCGCGCCGGGGCTCGCGCGGCCCGCGATGACGGCGTCGCCGGACCGGTCGACGCGCACAATGTCAAAGCTCGGCAGCGACGGGGTTTGGGCGTCCTCTGGCGCGGCGGGCGCACGGGGCGCGGTCCGCTCCGCAATGTTCGGCGCCGGCTCGACCAGATTGAAGCGCTCGGCCGCCTTCCAGGCGATGAAGCCAAGAATGACGAGCAGGAAGAAGATAATGACGACGCGCATCGGCGGCGGCCCCCTTCGCAGACGTTGGCCGCCTCCCTTGACGGCGGTTGTTTACTTTACCAAGAGGGATTTCGGCCTACAATGCCGCCCAAAACAACATCCGGCTTTAAGTCCATGAAATCTTTGTGCGTTTATTGCGGCTCGCGGGCCGGCAACGACCCTGACTTCCTCAAGGCGGCGCAGTTCATCGGCCGCGAAGCGGCGCGGCGCGACTGGCGCATCGTCTATGGCGGCGGCAAGCTTGGCCTTATGGGCGCGACCGCGGGCGCGGCGCGCGACGCCGGCGGCAGGGTCTTCGGCATCATCCCGGATTTTCTCGTCGAGCTTGAAGGCGTGCTCGACGGCGTCGATCACATTGTCGTCAAGACGATGCACGAGCGCAAGATTCGCATGTTCGACGAGTCCGACGCGATCCTGACGCTGCCGGGCGGCATCGGCACGCTGGAGGAATTGATCGAGACGCTGTCCTGGGCGCGCCTGGCGCTGCACCGGAAGCCGATCATCGTTTTGAACCTCAACGGTTTCTGGGAGCCGTTGAAGACGCTTTTGAAGCACATTGTCGTCGAAGGCCTCGCGGCGCCTGAACTCCTCGGCGATCTCGTCTTCATCGACCGCGTGGAAGACGTGTTCCCGCTCCTCGCCAAACGGACGCTTGAGGCGGTCGCTTAGCGGCGACGGCGCCCGGCGTTTTCAGGCGCGCTCGCCCTTCAGGCGCGCGCGCGCCTTTTCAGCGCCGATCAGCGGGAAAATCGCCGCCATTTCCGGGCCCTTTTCGCGCCCGGTGAGGGCGAGTCGAAGCGGGTGGAAGAGGGCCTTGCCCTTGGCGCCCGTTTTTTCCTTCACCGCGTTCGTGAACGCGATCCAGCTTTGCTCGTTGAGCGGAGCGTCGGGAACGAGCGCGCTCGCGGCGGCGCAGAAGGCGGCGTCTTCGATGACGGGATCGATCGCGCCCTCGATGACCGCCTTCCACTCGGCGGCGTCGGCGAGCTTCACGGCGCTGCCTTTGACGGCGGCCCACAGCGGTTCCGGGACGCCAAGCGCGGCAAGGCGATCCCCCAGCGCTGCGTAGGGCGCCTCGTGCAGAATTTTGGCGTTGAGCTGGAGCAGCTCGGCTTCATCAAAGCGCGCGGGCGCCCGGCCGATCTTGTCGAAGTCGAAGGTCCTGGCGAGCGCCATGATGTCAGGCTGCGGCAGGACGGGCTCCGCGGTGCCGAGCTTGGCGAGCAGGCTGGTGATCGCCGCGGGCTCAAGCCCGTCCGCGCGCATCTGCTCAATCGAGAGCGAACCGAGCCTTTTCGACAGTCCTTGCCCGTCCGCGCCGATGAGGAGCGAATGGTGCGCGAAGGCCGGCAGCGCGCCCTTGCCGCGCACGGCGATGATCGCCTGCATGATCTCGATCTGCACGCCGGCGTTGGTCACGTGATCCTCGCCGCGGATGACATGGGTGATCGCGGCGTCGATGTCGTCGATGCAGGAGGGCAGGGTGTAAAGATACATCCCATCCTCGCGGATGAGGACAGGATCAGAGACGCTCGCGGTCTCGACAATCGTCTCCCCCCGGATCAAATCGTTCCAGCGGACGGTTTCGCCCGACAGCTTGAAGCGCCAGTGGGGGGCGCGGCCTTCGGCCTGAAACGCCTTCTTCTGGGCGTCGGTGAGGGCGAGCGCGGCGCGGTCATAAACCGGCGGCGCCCCGCGCAGGCGTTGCAGGTTGCGCCTGCGGTCAAGCTCTTCCGCCGTCTCGTAACAGGGGTAAAGAAGGCCGCTGGCCCGCAGCGCGTCCGACACGACGTCGTATTCGCCGAACCGTTCCGACTGTTTGAAAGTCCTGTCCCAGCCGAGCCCCAGCCAGGCGAGGTCCGCGCGGATGCCGTCTTCATAGGCGGCGGTCGATCGCTCCTTGTCGGTGTCGTCGATCCTGAGGATGAAGGCCCCGCCCTCCTTGCGCGCAAAGAGCCAGTTCCACAGGGCCGCGCGCACATTGCCGACATGCAGTTTGCCGGTCGGCGAGGGAGCGAAGCGGACGATGACGGACATGGGGAAAGCTCAATTGGGGATCGGCTAGCTACGCCGGGCGGCGTTCGTGGTCAAACTGGCCGGCGCTCAGGGTGTTCCAGACGTTGATCCGCGCGCCTTCGGCTTATGCCGCTGCAGTTTTGGCATGACGCGCTTCATGAAGCCGTCGAACAGGGGGACTGTGAATCCGGTCTCGCCATGCCGCTGGCTCCAGACCATCCCCTTGGAGATCAGCTGGGCGCGCACCGTGGCCACCGCCGAGGCTTCGACGCCAAGCGCCGCCGCGATGTCGCCGGTCTTATGCGGTCCTGGCCCCAACTCGGCCATGGCGCGCAAGTACTTTTGCTGGAGCGCCGTAAGGCGATCGAACCGCACCTTGAAGAAATTTTTGTCGAGATGGTTGATGATTTCGGGAGACGCAGCATCGACATCGCGCTTCGTGATCGGAGATCGGGGGGCGTGGTTCCATACATGAAAACCCCATTCTTGCAGGAAATAGGGATAACGCTCGGTGATCTTCAATATTGCGCCAAGAGCGTCCGGGGCGAACTCGACTCGTTCCTGCCGCGCCGGCTTGATGAGCGCCTGCTTTGCGTCATCGGGCGGAAGGGGGCCGATCTCCGGATAGTTGAACAAGCGTTCGGCGTATGATTTTGCGTTGCCGGCGAGCGCGGCGATCTGCGGCAAACCAGCCCCGATAAAGATGAAGGGCAGGCCCTTTTGCGCGATTTCATGGCACGCGACGACGAGCGCTGCGAGCTCCTTTGGCGACAAATACTGAACTTCGTCGATGAAGAGCCCGATCGCCGTCTTGCGTTCCGCGGCCGCTTCCGCGATGGCGACAAGAAGGTCCGGCAGATCCTGTTCAAGATCGCCAGTGTCGGCGGTTCCGGGCGAGGGCTCGATGCCGAACTCAAATTCTCCGATCGTCAGTTTGAACGCTGCTGCGAAGTTGCGAAGCGTCGTCACCGCGACGCGCATTGAATTTCCCGCCGCTGATTTCAGGTCGAGCGCGTAAAGGATCCGGCGCAGTTCCGGCGCAAGCAGGGCCGGAAGCGCGCCGCCCTCCGGCGCTTCAATCTTCGCCGTCTTGAATTTTTTCTTGTCAGCGATGTCGAGCAGCCGATTAAGGAGTACGGTTTTTCCAACTCCGCGAAGTCCAAGCAGCATCAGACTTTTCGCAGCTCGTCCTTTCAGGACCCGCTCGAAGTCGATCGTGGCCTCGCCGATCAGCTGATCGCGACCGGCCAGTTCAGGCGGCTGCAAGCCGGCGCCAGGGGCGAAGGGGTTTTTGGCTCTGTCCATCGCCATATAATATCAAAATTAGTTACATTAACAAGATGTCCGTTAAAGTCGCTAATTTAGATACCGTCGCTACCCCCGATCCCGCCAGCCGTTCGTGATCGGGTACCGCCGGTCCCTTCCGAAATTGACTTTCGTCACCTTCGGCCCCGGCGGGGCCTGGCGGCGCTTGTATTCGGCGACATAGAGGAGGTGTTCGACGCGGGCGACCGTTGCTTCGTCAAATCCGTCCGCGACGATGTCCTTCACCGCCATTTCGCGCTCGACGAGGCGTTCGAGGATCGCGTCGAGCGTCTCATAGGCGGGAAGCGAATCCTGATCGGTCTGGCCCGCGCGCAGTTCCGCGGACGGGGCCTTGGTGATGATCCGTTCAGGGATCACTTCGCCCCTGGGGCCTTTCAGATCGGCGGCCGTGTTCGCATTGCGCCAGCGGCAGAGGCGGTAAACCTCCGTCTTGTAAAGGTCTTTCAGCGGATTATAGCCGCCGTTCATGTCGCCATAGAGCGTTGCATAGCCGACTGACATTTCGGACTTGTTGCCTGTGGTCAGCACCATGTCGCCGAACTTGTTGGAGAGCGCCATCAAGATGACGCCGCGGATGCGCGACTGGATGTTTTCTTCCGTCACGTCGGCCGCGCGCCCCTTGAAGGCGGGGGCGAGCATCGCGCCGAAAGCCTCGACCGCGGGCTCAATCGGGATCGTCTCATAGGAAACGCCGAGCGCGCCGGCGCAGGCGGCGGCGTCGTCGAGCGAGTGTTGCGCGGTATAGCGCGAGGGCATCATCACGCAGCGCACGCGCGCTGCGCCCAGCGCATCGACCGCCATCGCGGCGGTGAGCGCGCTATCAACGCCGCCCGAAAGCCCGATGACGACGCCGGGAAAGCGGTTCTTTTCAACATAGTCGCGCACGCCCATGACGACCGCGCGATAGATCATCTCCTGCGACCGGACCCACGGCGCGTCCGGCCCCGAAACGCAGTCCCAGCCGTTGCCGCGTTTCTCCCAAACGGTCAGGAAGACGCCTTTCTGGAACTGCGGCGCGCGGAATTGCACGGTTCCCTCGCGGTCCATCACGAAGCCCGCGCCCTCGAAGACGACTTCATCCTGTCCGGCAAGCTGGTTGACGAACATGAGGGGGAGCCCCGCAGCCTTCGCCCGCGCGCGCGCGGCTTCCTCGCGCTCGTCGAGCGAGGTGACGCGGAAAGGCGAGCCATGGGGCACGATGAAGAAATCAGCGCCCGCGCGGGCGAGCGCTTCGCCCGCGCCCGGCAGCCACATGTCCTCGCAGATCATCAAGCCGAGCGAGGCGCCGCGGAAGGGCGTCGGTTCAGGATAGTCGGGGCCCGGCGTAAACCGGCGAGGTTCGTCGAAGACGCCGTAATTCGGCAGGCGGACTTTCCGGCGCACGGCCCTGATCTCGCCGCCGTCGAGGAGAAGCGCGGCGTTGTAGAGCGCCTCGCCCTCCTTCCAGGGGCTGCCGACGATCATCGCCGGGCCGCCGTCAGCGGTCGCGCGGGCGAGGTCCTCAATCGCCGCGCGGCAGTCGCGCTGGAACGGCGCGCGCGCGACAAGGTCCTCCGGCGGATAGCCGCAGACGACAAGCTCGCAAAAGACCGCAAGATCAGCGCCCGCGCCCGCCGCCTCCGCGCGCGCGGCGAGAATTTTCGCCTTGTTGCCGGCGATATCGCCGACGACCGGGTCGATCTGGCAGAGGGCGATGCGGAGGTGGTGGGGCATGCGCCGAGTTTAAGGGCAATGAGGGGAGGGGGACTAGGGATTTGGGATTAGGGATCAGCAGAAATCCCGCCGCTTTCCTTTTCCCAAACTCTCAGTCCCAAATCCCCAATCCCTACTGCGCGCCGCGATAAGCGTGCGGCAGGTCTCCGCGGCTGAGGTCGCGGTAGCGATCGCGCAGGCGCGTCTGGCGCGTCGTCAGCGAGGTTGCGCGCCCGTCGATATAGACGGCGACCGGGCGCGAGGAGACTTCGAGCGGATCGCCGTCCCAGATAACGAGGTCGGCGGCCTTGCCGATCTCGACGCTGCCATAGCGATCGGCGACGCCATACATCCGCGCCGGGTTGATCGTCAGCGCGGCGAGCGCGGCCGCATAGGGCAGTCCATTGGCGACCGCGTTTCCGGCAAGCTGGGGCAACAGGCGCAGATTATGCGTGCCGGACGGCGGATCGTTGAAGCCGATGACGACGCCCGCCGCATGGAGCCGGGCTGCGTTCGCCTGCGTCGCGGCGAGGTCTTCGAACTGCGAGGGCAGGTTGCGCAGCGGGTTCAAGATGACGGGAATTTGCGCCGCCGCGAGCTCCTTCGCGACGAGATGCCCCTCAGAGCCGCCGAGCACGATGATGTTGAGCCCGTACTGCGCCTTCAGCTTGATCAGCGTCCGAAGATCCATCGCGCCGTTCGCCGAGACGACGATCGGCTGGGCCCCGCGCGCGGCGGGAGCGAGCGCCTTGAGATCGTTGAGGGTAAGCCCCGTCATCCGCGGGCGCAGCGCATAGCCGCCGGGATTGGCGGCGTAGGCGCGCGCTTCCTCGATCGCGTCGCGGAAAGCGGCGACGGCGCCGAGGCGCGTGTCGCCGTTGCGCGCGGCGCCGGCGTAGCCCATCGCCGCCGACTGCAGCGCGCCGGCGCGGTTGACCGAATTGACGCGGCCCGAAAGATCGACGATCGCGCCTTGCCCGCCGAACATCTTCGATCCCGCTTCCGGCGCGGCGACGGCGCGCGTCACCCCGCCCGCGCGGTTGATCGCGATCAGCGTCGAGGCGGGATTGAACGCATCGCTCGCGTCGAGCGAGGCGCTGTGCGGATAGTCGCCCTCGGGCGAGGAATCGTTCGCTTCATTGTCAAGACCGATCTCAACAAGGCCGATCTGCGACCACGGCGCGAAGAGGCCCGGCGTGACGATGCGGCCCCTGGCGTCGACGGCGCGCGCCCCGGCCGGAACCGCCAGGTCCTGCCCGACGGCGGTGACGATCCCGCCGCTCATCACGACGTCGGCGTTCTCGACAAGGCCGCCGTCCGCGCCCGCCATCGTATAGAGGCGCGCGTTCTGGACGACGATGGTCTCGCCCGCCGGCGCGGGCTGCGCGAGGGCGGCCGTCGCGGCGAGAGAGGCCGTCAGTGTAAGGATGATCGTTCTCATTGTCCCGCTCCGCCGGTGAAGCCCTGTCCGAGTTGTCCGATTTCAAAGTCCATGCGCGGCGAGCGTTTCGGATCGCTGCGGTCGAACATCAAGGCGCCGTCGATGAAGACTTTTTCCGCCTGCGCGTAGACGGAGAAGGGGTTCGCCGACCACAAGACGACGTCCGCCATCTTGCCGGCCTCGAGCGAGCCCGTCTTGTCGGCGACGCCCATCGCCTTGGCGGGGTTCAGGGTGATCCAGGCGATCGCCTGCTCCGGCGTGATGTTGAGGCCGATGCGGTTGCCGTCGGCCATCGCCTTGCCGGCTTCCTGGTTGAGGCGCTGGATGCCGGTTTCATCGTCCGAATGGATGATCGCACAGCCGTTCGGCTGCGCGTGAACGAGCGCGGCGTTTTCGCGGATCGCATCATAGGCTTCGAGCTTGAAGCCCCACCAGTCGGCCCAGACAGCGGCGCAAACGCCGTTCTCGGCGAGGAGATCGGCGATCTTGTAGGCTTCGACGCCGTGATGGAACGTCGTCACCTTGTAGCCGAATTCCTTGGCCATATCGATGACGAGCGCCATTTCGTCGGCGCGGTAGCAATGCATGTTGACGACGATGTCGCCGTTAAGCGCCATCGCCAGCGTTTCAAGTTTCAGATCGCGCGACGGCGCTTCGGGCTCTTTCGCCTCTTCGCCGCCGTCCGCCGGCTTAGGCCCCTTCTTTTTGTCGAAGGCGTCTTTCTCGTCCCAGTATTTCTCCCACTTCTTCTTGTAGCCCTCAGCCTCGATCCACGCCGCGCGATAGCCGGCGAAATTGCCCATGCGCGTGCCGGGCCCGCCTTTTTCGCCATAAACGCGCTTGGGGTTTTCGCCGCACGCCATTTTAAGGCCGTAAGGCGCGCCGGGGAATTTCATGCCCTGCACGGTGCGGGCATAGACATTTTTCAGCACCACCGACCGCCCGCCGAACAAATTGGCAGAGCCAGGCAGGATCTGGAGCGTCGTGACGCCGCCATTGGCCAGCGCGCGGCTGAAGCCCGGGTCCTGCGGCCACACGCTATGCTCGGCCCACACATCGGCGGTGACCGGGCCGGTCGCTTCGTTGCCGTCCGAATTGGCCTGCACGCCGGGCGAGGGATAGTCGCCAAGGTGGCTGTGAATGTCGATGATGCCGGGGGTGAGATATTTGCCCGCCCCGTCGATCACCGTCGCCCCGGCCGGCGCCTCCACGGTCTGGCCGATCGCCACGATCTTGCCATCGGCGAACAGCAGCTGGCCGCGCTCGATCTTGCCGCCCTCGCCGTCATAGATCGTCACATTGGTGACGAGCGTCGGCACGCCCGGATAGGGCTTGTAGGTGCTGGGATAGGGATCGCGCGAATAGGGCTTGCCGGGGGTCGCCTTGGGGGTGGCGGCGGTGCTGGTGCCGGGCCGCGCCGCGCCTTCGGTCGCGCAGCCCGACAGGGCGCATGCGCCCGCCAGCATCGCGGCGAAAAAGGCGCGATGCCAGGCCGTTCGGGTCGATTTCATGCAAATCCCCTTGTTTGGCGGTCGATCGCCGCTCGGCCGCACTCTTTCGCCTTGCCGGCAGCGTGTCAACGGGGTTGGGAGGGCGCGCTTGTCGAGCTCCGCTTGCCCGCCTATCCCGAGCGGATGCCGCCCGAGCAGCTCTTCGAACGCCGGCTCTACCGGCGCAACCGGCCGGTGGTCCACTGGCTGTTCGAAGCGACACGCCGCGCCGGCCCGGTCGTCACTCTCCCCGGCATCGGCGGGCTGGTGAACGATGCCGATGTCGCTCGCGCAATCCTGCTCGATAGCGTGCATTTCAACTCGCACGGCCCCGGCAGCTTCGGCGCGCTCATCACCCAGGCGCTGGGCCCGGATGCGCTGATCAACATGGACGGCCCCGCCCATCAGCGCCACAAGCGCGCGCTGCTCGAAATTTTCTCGCACCGCTACGTCGCGCAGATCGTCACCGCGTTCGGCGGGCCGATGGTGGCGCGGCTGGCCGAGCGGCTCGCGGGCGGCGAGACGGTCGATTTCGCCGCCTTCATGCGCGATTACGGGGTGGCGATGGCGGCAACGCTGATCGGCGTGCCGATCGACCGCGCGGCGGCGGCAGCCGAGCATGACGATATCTTCCACCTCGCCACCGAAATCATGGCCTTTGCCGGCGATGGCAAGCGCCGGCTCTCGCCCACCCAGGCCGCCCGCGCACGGGCACTGGGGGCGCGGCTGCACGCCTATGTCCGCCGTAGCTTCGACGGCGAGCTGGGCGATGATCTGTCGGTCACGCAGCGGCTGCGCGCCGGGGGGCTGGATTTCGACGCGGTCAAGGATCTGGTCACGGTGGTGCTGGTCGGCGCGACCGAGCTGGTGATTTACGGCCTGCCGCGCGCGCTCGCGGTGATTATCGACAGCGGCGGCCAGGCGGCGTTGCGGGCCGCGCCCGAGGGGCTGGATGCCGCGATCGACGAAGCGCTCAGAATCACCACGCCCTCCAACGTCATCCTGCGCGCAGTGGGGGCCGATTGCACCGTGCTCGGCCATCGCTTCCGCGCCGGCGAGCGGGTGCTGATCGCCTTTCGCAACATCATGCGCCGCGCCGACCGCTTTGCCGATCCCGATCGCTTCATCCCCGGCCGAGCAATGCCGCCCGAGCTGCGCCGGCTGCCGTTCGGCGCGGGGCCGCACACCTGCCTCGGCGCGCAGCTGACGCTTGCGGAAATGCGCCAGGTGCTAGGCGCATTGATCGCGCTGCCGCGCCCGCTCACCATCGGCGAGCGGCGCTGGCACCGGGGCAAGCTCTATCCGGGCTATTCGCGGCTGATGCTCAGCGCTTCGTGAGAACCGCCGCCAGATAGCGCGTCCCCCCCGCCTCCAGCGCGCGGCGCATCGGCGTACCCGACAGCGCATAGGCGCCGACCGCGAAGCTCTTGAACCAGCCGCGCACATGGGCGTCGAGAAAGGCGCGCTTGCGCGCCTCGTCGGCGGCGAGCGAGGCAGTGACATTGGCGGTGATGTCATCGATCCGGTCGAGCGTGAGCGGGCCGCCGCGCAGCGCCGCCATCAGCCGGTCCTGCGCCGCCCCTTGCGCGACGAAGCCGGCGAACAGCAGCGCGCCGCCGGGGCGCAGCACCCGTGCTGCCTCGGCCACGAAGCGCGGCACGCTCGCATAGCCATGCGCGCTTTCGATGTTGAGCACGATGTCGGCGCTCGCGTCCGGCAATGCCAGCGCCTCGGCATCGCCGGTCGCAAAGTCCAGCCCGGCAATGCCGGCATGGCGGGCGGCCGCGAGCGCGGTGGCGGTCGGCGCGATGTCGATGCCGGTCAGCCGCGCCGGGGCGAGTGTCGCCGCCAGATAGGCCGCTCCGCCGCCGCGCCCGCTGCCGACTTCGACCACGTCGAGCCCGGCCCAGTCGGCGCCGCGCGGCCCCGACGTCGCCACCCGCCAATAGAGGTTGAGCCCGAACGCCTCGGCCTCGTCCGCTGCCGGCGGGCGTGCA
>MSXM01000078.1:33130-33335 GCA_002083565.1 Nitrospira sp. ST-bin4
TAGTTCATCGTCGTCCAGCCCGGCATCGCATAGCGCGCCGCCAGATGCGTGTAGAGCCGCCGCACGACGAAGCGGCGCGCGGGCCCGAGCAGCCGCCCGCCGACCGCGCCGGTGACGATCGCGCGGGGGTGCGCAAGGCCGGTCATCGCCGTGCCGCCGTCAGAGCGAGCGGCCGATCAGTTCCTTCATGATCTCGTTGGTGCCG
>MSXM01000079.1:0-48954 GCA_002083565.1 Nitrospira sp. ST-bin4
GACGAGCCGACCAACCATCTGGATGCCGAGTCGGTCCAATGGCTCGAGCAACATTTGCAGCAATACAAGGGCACGGTCATCGCCGTGACCCACGACCGCTACTTCCTCGACAACGTGGCCGGATGGATTCTGGAATTAGACCGTGGCCACGGCATTCCCTTCCAGGGCAACTACACGTCCTGGCTGGAGCAGAAGAAAGATCGATTGGAGAAGGAAGAGAAGGCGGAGTCGAAGCGCCAAAAGACGCTGGAGCATGAACTCGAATGGATCAGAATGTCACCCAAGGCCCGTCAATCCAAGGGCAAGGCGCGGTTGAATCGCTATGAGGAGCTGGTCAATCAACGACAAGACAATGTGGCGGAGGATTTGGAAATTTACATTCCGCCGGGACCACGGCTGGGCGACATCGTGGTTGAAGCCAAAGGGATCGGCAAGGCCTTCGGTGATAACCTGCTGTATGAGAATGTGAGTTTCAGCCTGCCGAAGGGCGGGATCGTCGGGGTGATCGGGCCGAACGGCGCCGGCAAGACCACGATGTTCAAGATGATCATCGGCAAGGAGAAGCCGGATGCGGGGTCGATCAAGATCGGCGAGACGGTGAAGCTCGGCTACGTCGATCAGGACCGCAGTTTGGACGGGAACAAGACGGTGTACGAAATCATTTCCGAAGGCCAGGACACCGTCAAGCTCGGCAAGGTGGAGGTCAATGCCAGAGGCTACTGTGCCCGCTTCAACTTTGCCGGGACTGATCAACAGAAGAAGGTGAAGGAGCTCTCCGGCGGCGAGCGCAATCGTGTCCATCTGGCCCGCATGCTGAAGGAGGGGGCGAACCTCATCATCCTGGACGAGCCCACGAACGATTTGGACGTGAATACGCTGCGCGCCCTTGAAGAGGGGCTGGAAAACTTTGCGGGCTGCGCCGTCATCAGCAGCCACGACCGGTGGTTCCTCGACAGAATCGCCACCCATATCCTTGCCTTCGAGGGCGACAGCAAAATCGTCTGGTTCGAGGGCAACTACAGTGAGTACGAAGCGGATCGGAAAAGACGGCTCGGCAAGGATGCCGACCAGCCCCACCGGATTCGCTACCGGAAGCTCACGCGTTAAGAGAGCACGTCTCTGTATTTCTTTCAGTCTCAGCCATACCTGAGGTTGATGGGGAACCCGCGCCGGCGGCCCACCCGCTCACCGTTTACCCCCACGTCCCCACTCAAGATGTTTCATGATCATACCGATATCGATGGTGCGCAGAGAAGCGCACCATCGAGTCTTCCATGACAGGCGATGGTATTCGTGGTCAGTTCCATACGGCTCAGGTCTCTGCCGGTCGATGTGAGTCTGAAAGGCACAGCATCGCCAAGGCAGGTGATCTACGGCGTGACGCATGAATCCAGACTTATGGTGGGACCGATCCCGTTCATGTTTGCTCGGGCAGGTAGCGTCACCGACCTTGAGCGTAGACTCTCGTGAGGATCGGCGTGGTCGGCGCCTATCCTAAAATGGTTCAAGCCAAAGTGGGCACCCGCGGCCGGACAGCGTCTTCCCCTATCGGTATGTGCGGCTGGAATAACTCAGCAGCCGGGTTGTTCACATGAAATCGAAATCATCCCTCCAGCATAGCGTCACAGAGCAAACCCATCGGTCGGTCTTCTCGTATATAGGTCACATGCTTCCTAGGGGCCTCGTGCTGTCCGATGCAGCATGGTCCGGGCGACACCGGTTGCTCCTTAATCTGCTGGTGCTGCATGTCGTTGGGCTCGCGTGCTTTGGCCTGATCGTACATCGCAGTCCATCCGTCGTGCTCTCTGAGAGCGCCATCGTGGCCGTATTCACTGCTGTGGCCGCCATCAGGCAACTTGGGCGGCGTCTGCGTGCCGCGCTGGCCACGATGGGCCTCATCAGCGCGTCCACAGGACTGGTACATCTGTCGGGTGGATATATAGAGGCGCATTTTCACTTCTTCATTATCCTTGTGTTTATCATTCTCTATCAGGACTGGCTGCCATTTCTGTTGGCGCTGGGTGTGACTGCGCTACACCATGGGATTGTGGGCACACTTGTTCCGATCATGGTCTATAACCATCCGGAGGCAATTGCGCATCCCTGGCTTTGGGCCGGTATTCACGCAGGGGCAGTCCTGGCGGAGAGCGTAGGGCTCTTGATCTATTGGCGGCTACATGAAGAAGACGTATTGGAACTGAAGCGGTCGGAAGCACTCGTGGCGTCAATTGTGGGACACCTGCCGGATATGCTGTTCGTGAAAGATGCGAAGGATCTCAGCTTTGTGCGGCTGAACAAGGCGGGAGAGGAGCTGCTCGGTGTGTCGCAATCCGAAATCCTGGGCAAGACCGACTATGATCTCTTTACCAAAGAAGAAGCCGACTTTTTTACGGCCAAGGATCGCGAAGTCCTGGTGGGCCGACGCCTGCTCGATATTCCGGAAGAGCCGATTCAGACAAAAGACAAAGGCGTGCGGATTCTGCGCACGAAGAAGATCCCGATCTTGGACGACGCTGGCCGGCCGCAGTATCTGCTGGGTATCTCCGAAGATATTACGGAGCACAAGCAAGCGGAGCAGCGGCTGACCGTCCAGCATGAGGTCGCCAAAGTGCTGGTCAACGCATCAGAGCTGGACGATGCGATCTCCGGGATTCTGCAACCGGTCTGCGAAGCATTAGGCTGGGATGAGGGGCTTCTGTGGGTAGTCGATGAATCGTCCCGGAGGCTTCAGTGCCATTCGACGTGGACTGCTCCCGGCGTACTGTCCAACGACTACGCCACGGCGAGTCGCGAATTGAGCTTTGAGCTGGGCGTTGGGCTACCCGGTCGGGTCTGGGCGAGCGCAAAACCGGAGTGGATTTCAGACGTGACTCAAGACCAGAATTTCCCGCGACTGGCGCTCGCTACGCGGGCGGGGCTCCACACGTTTGCAGGCTTTCCCGTCAGATTGCCAGATCGTGTCTATGCGGTGCTGGAATTTTACCACCATGAGATCCTGCCGGAGGATCACGCGCTCCTGACCACCTTCCAGGCCGTGGCCGACCAGCTCAGCCAGTTCTGTTCGCGCAAGCGGACGGAAGAAGAGAGCCTCAAACGGGAAACGCTGTTTTCCCTGATGCTGAACACCGGCCCCGGCTGTATCAAGCGTGTGGCCGCTGACGGGACCCTGCTGCATATGAATCCGGCCGGGCTCCAACTGATCGAAGCGTGTCACGAAAGGGACGCGATCGGGCGATGCGTGTTTGACCTGGTGGTGTCTGAGCACAGGGCCTCTTTCATCGAGATGCACCAGTCGGTGATCGAGGGCAGCTCCCGAACGCTCCAGTTTGAAATTATCGGCCTGCAAGGAACTCGGCGATGGATGGAAACCTTCGCAGTCCCGTTCCGGAGTCCGGTCACGGATCGCATGGAGCACCTTGCGGTGACCCACGATATTACCGAGCGGAAGCGAACGGAAGCGTTGTTGCAATCTTCCGAGGAGAAACTCCGACAGGCCCTCAAGGCCTCCAATATCGGCCTGTGGGATTGGCATACGGAAACGAATGAAGTCTTGCTTTCTCGGGAGTGGAAGAGCCAGCTCGGTTATGAAGAACGCGAGCTCCCGGACACGTTCGACACCTGGGAGCAGCGCCTCCACCCCGATGACTATGCCGGGGCAATCGCCTATGCCCGGGCCTATCTGGCCCAGCCCGAAGGCGACTATCAACAGGAATTCCGGCTCCGACACAAGGACGGGACGTACCGGTGGATCGAGGCGCGGGCCTCGTTCGTGGCGGAGTCGGATGGGCGGCGCGTGCGTCTGTTGGGAGCCCACACCGACATCACTGAACGGAAGCGGGCGGCGGAGGCGTTGCAGCTCACGCAATTCGCGATGGATCAAGCCGTGGATGCGGTGTACTGGATCGACCAGCACGCCAACATTTTGTACGCCAACGAAGCAGCCAGCGTCATGGTGGGCTATGTTTCCGACGAGCTTCGGGCGATGACCGTCCACGATTTGAACCCCGATTTTAAGCCCGACATGTGGCCCGACTTCTGGGCGGAATCCCGTCGGCGCAAGTCCATGGGGCTCGAAACGGTCCATCGGACCAAGGGTGGCCAGGTGATCCCGATCGAAGTCCATGTCAACCATCTGGCCTATGAAGGCCACGAATTCCACTGTGCGTTTGTCCGGGACATCACCGCGCGCAAGCAGGCCGAGGAAGCTCTCACTCGGAGCCACGACTTACTCAAATCCTTTGTCGAGCACACGCCTGCCGCCGTGGCCATGCTGGACAAGGATCTCCGGTATATCGCTGTCAGCCGTCGCTGGTTACAGGACTACCGACTTGGCGATCAGGATCTGATCGGCAGACAGCACTACGACGTGTTCCCGGAAGTTCGATTGAACGAAGAATGGCAAGCGATCCATCGTCGTTGTTTGGACGGGGCTGTGGAAGGTCGTGAAGAAGACCGGTTCGTTCGCGCAGACGGGTCCGAAGACTGGCTCAAATGGGAGGTGCGCCCCTGGCGGGAGGCCACGGGTGACATCGGCGGCATCATCATGTTTACGGAAGTTATCACCGAGCGGAAGCGGGCGGAGCAGGCCATCGAACGACTCATGCACCGTTACAAAGATCTGGTCGATTCGATCAATGGCATCGTGTGGGAGTCCGATGCCGTGACGATGCAGTTTACTTTCGTCAGCCGGCAAGCCGAGGCCATCCTCGGTTATCCGGTCGAACAATGGCTCTCCTCGCCGACCTTCTGGGTGGACCACATGCACCCCGAGGACCGGAGCTGGGCGCCGCAGTACTGTCTTGAGAAGGTCCGCCAGCATCACGGGCACACCTTCGAATACCGCATGCTGGCCGCCGACGGCCGCACCGTCTGGATTCAGGATCGCGTATCGGTCCTCGTTGAGAACGGACAGGTCGCCAAACTGCGTGGCATCCTGGCGGACATCACCGCCCGCAAGCAGGCTGAAGACGGGCTTCGAGCCAGCGAGAACCGGCTCCGGCTTACCATTGAGATTGCAACCGATGGTTTGTGGGACTGGGACCTGATCACCGGGCAGGCCTACTACAGTCCGAGTTGGATTCGGCTTCTAGGCCTCGAGCAGGAGGAGTGCGTTCTCAACAATATCTCCGATTGGAAGACCCGCGTGCATCCGGATGATTGTCCGTGGGTCGAGGAAGCGCTGAACGATCACCTGGAAGCGAGAATTGCTACTTTTGTGATCGAACACCGTGTTCGCCACCGCTCAGGTGAGTGGAAATGGTTCGCCATGCGCGGGAAGGTGACACGCTGGAATGACGCCGGCCGGCCGGCCTGCATGATGGGCGTGATGACCGATATCACCGAACGCCGCCGGTCCGATGCCGCTCTGGCGCAAGCTGCGCAGGAACTTGAAACCAAGAACCATGAACTGGAAGAGGCTCGCGACAAGGCCCTCGATGCCGTGAAGATCAAATCCGAATTCCTGGCCACTATGAGCCATGAGATCCGGACACCGATGAACGGGATCATCGGCATGACCGGGCTACTGCTCGATACGGCGCTGTCCGACGAACAGAAGGAATATGCCGACATGGTGCGCCGATCCGGCGAGCACCTGCTGGACGTCATCAACGACATTTTGGACTTTTCCAAGATCGAAGCGGGCAAACTTAATCTCGAGCGCCTTGAGTTTGATGTGCGTACGACCATCGAAGACACCCTCGCGCTTGTCGCAGAGCGAGCCTATGCCAAAGGTCTCGAACTTGCGTGCCTGGTACAGTCCGACGTGCCGGCCGGGCTCCGTGGCGACCCCGGCCGTCTGCGCCAGGTCCTGGTGAATCTCCTCGGCAATGCGATCAAGTTTACCGAACGGGGGGACGTCGTCCTTGCGGTTAGTCTGGCGGCTGATGCCGAAGGCCGCACATCAACGGATCTTTTGGTGAAGTTTGAGGTGACGGACAGCGGGATCGGACTGACGCCTGAGCAGCAGGGAAAACTCTTCCAGCCGTTCACCCAAGCGGATGGGTCGACGACGCGCAAGTTCGGAGGGACCGGCTTGGGATTGGCCATTTCCAAGAAGCTGGTGGAGTTGATGGGCGGACAGATCGGAGTCACGAGCGGGACGGGGGCGGGCAGCACCTTTTGGTTCACCATCCGGTGCGAGGCTCAACTCGAAGATGTTCGTCACGTATCGCCGATTCCGGTCAGCCTCTCAGGCTGCCGAACGCTCATCGTCGACGATCATACGATGAGTCGGAAGACGCTGGAGTATCAGCTGCGCGCGAAGGGCCTTGCCTACGAAAGTGCCGAAGGCGGGGCTCACGCGCTGGACTTGCTGCGGAGTGCCGCGGAGCGGGGTGAGCCGTTTGACCTGGCGATTTTGGATTTGCAAATGCCGAGCATGGACGGCCTGGAGTTGGCCCGCCGGATTAAGACGGAATCGCCGATCAGTTCCACCCGCTTGATCCTCCTCACATCATTGGGCCGGCGTGGCGACGCCAAGGCGGCTCAGGATGCCGGGATCGCCGCCTACTTGACGAAACCGATCCGGCAATCTCAATTGTACAGTTGTCTCGGTCTTGTTTTGGCAAACTCATCTCCTGCAGTCTCCGGCCCGGCGCAACCTCCCGCACCGCTGATTACCCGCCATAGCCTGTCTGAAGCGCAGGCGCAGTCTCGTGGGCACATCCTTGTTGCGGAAGATAACCCCATTAACCAAAAAGTGGCGGTGAAAATGCTCGAAAAGCTCGGCTATCGGGTGGATATTGCCGGCAATGGGCGCGAGGCCGTTGAGGCGCTTGAACGGATTGCCTATGCCATGGTCCTTATGGATTGCCAGATGCCTGTCATGGACGGATTCCAAGCCACCACTGTCATTCGCCGCCGGGAAGGCAGTGGTCGGCGTACACCGGTCATCGCCATGACGGCCAACGCGATGCAAGAGGATCGCCAGCGATGCTTGGAGGCGGGAATGGACGACTTCATCAGCAAGCCGGTCGCGAGTAAAGCCCTCGCCGAGACCTTGAATCGCTGGATGCCGTGCGACACGTCCCCTCCGGAATCGGAATCACGAGCCGCCTAGTCAGAGGGGTTCGAGGGAAGATCGTGTATAAACTCTTCCAACCGGCAGTCTGACGTCGTAGAATCTCCCCCCAATGTGAGCCTGCCTCTTCGATGGGACATCATCGATTCCCGTAGGCAGTGATCCGCTCACCCAACCGGTTGCCTCAATGCGCGCTCTCTGGAAAAACTGTTTCGCCAATGGCGTGTCATGATGCCGCGTGCCGTTGTGACGGGAGCAGCGGGACTGATCGGCCAGTATGTGATGAAGTCCGCTGCCCGATGGGCGCCAGGCTGGGAGGTTCATGGGCTCACTCGTGCCGATCTCGATCTGACAGATCAGGATGCAGTGGAGCGGACCTGGCAGCTGATCGATCCTCACGCCGTCATCCACTGCGCGGCTTTGAGCCGGACGAAGGATTGTGAGCAGAATCCCGAACTGGCCCGTCGCATCAACGTGGAAGCGACGGCTCAGCTGGCGCGACTCTCCAACGATATCCCGTTTATCTTTCTCTCAAGCGGCGAAGTCTTCGACGGCCGGCACAGCTGGTATCGGGAAGAAGACGCTCCGAACCCCATCAACTTCTACGGCAAGACCAAACTGGAAGCGGAACGGCTTGTCCTGGAGAATCCCCGCCATACCGTACTGCGGATTGTGCTGACGGCGGGAACTTCGCTGCATGGGAATCGGAGCTTCGTCGAAGACATGTGCGGGACGGCCAAGTCCGGCAAGAGCATGACGCTGTACGGGGACGAATTCCGCTGCCCCCTTCCGGCCGGCGCGATTGCGCGAGCGGTCTGGGAAGTAGCCGGTCAGGCCGTGCCGGGCCTCTATCATCTCGGTGGCCGGGAACGGTTGTCGCGTTGGGACATTGGACAGGCGCTGCTGCCATGGTATCCGGAACTGCAAGGCCGGCTCGTTGAGGGGTCCGCTCGCTCCCATGCCGGGGCACCGCGGCCTGCCGACCTCTCTCTGAATTGCGAGAAGATCCAGACCGTCTTATCATTTCCCATTCCGGGCTTTCGCAGTTGGCTGGAGCGTCGGATGCATCGAGACACCGATTTGTGGGACTATGGCCCCGTCGCGCCGTAACAGACAACAATGAAGGATGCATGATGGGATCTGAAACCGAACTAATTGAATCCGACCCCTTATCCCTTGTCGTGATGGCTTATCTTGTGATGGCGATCGTCATGGCATGCCTATGGGCGTTGCAGCGGCGTGTGAAGAATGCCGCTATCGGGGATGTCGGATGGTGTCTGGGGCTCATGGCGGTGGTGCTTTGGTATACCACCCAAGCCGACAGCGGGATCGAGCGAATCGTGCTCACGGCGATGTTGGTGGTGTTTTATGCGGGACGGCTGGGGCGCTACATTCTCTTCGACCGTGTGATCGACAAACAGGAGGATGCCCGCTATCAACGCCTGCGGAAGGAATGGGGAGATTCAGCGTCGGCCAAGATGTTCACGTACTTTCAGCTGCAAGCTCTGGCCGTGGCGGTTTTCTCCGTGCCGTTTCTGGTGCTGCTCTGGAATCCAAAGCCTCCATCCTCGCTGGTCGAGATAGTCGGGTTGTTGATCTGGGGTGTGGCGGTGTCCGGTGAAACGAGGGCTGACCGGCAGCTTGCACATTTTCGCGCCGATCCACGGAACCATGGGCGCGTATGCCGGGACGGTCTCTGGCGCTACTCACGCCATCCCAACTATTTTTTCGAATGGCTCCATTGGTGTTCCTATGTCGTGATGACGATGGGAGCGCCCGGCTGGTTATTGACCTGGGTTGGGCCGATTCTTATGGGAGCGCTGCTGCTGAAAGTCACCGGTATTCCACGGACGGAAGCTCAGGCGCTGGCAAGCCGTGGGGAGGAGTATCGGACCTATCAGCAGACGACGAGCGCGTTCTTTCCATGGTTTCCCAAGAGCCGGTGACGCACTCCGGTTGTTCCGAATGGGCTGCGCGTTACCGTTCCTTTAAGTCTGCTAATCGGGCTTTGGCGAGTTCGGCTAGTTTGCTGGAGGGGTGGGCGCGAATCAGTTCTTCGTAGAGTTCCCTTGCATGGGGTATATTATTTTGGTTCTCTTCAAACACGGCGGTTTCGAACAAGTCCTTGGCCTTGTCGGAACAGCCCAGTACCAGGAGAAAGCCGAGGGTACAAAATATCGGACGTGGGAATTTCATAACCATGGTCGAGCAGTATCCTACTCATTTGACGCGCGTCTGTCCAGATGGCCGGATCATTTTCTGACCGGCTCGATTCCGTACCGGGGGGCTGTAATCCCCTCGCTCCGGCATGTGGGACAACGGCTGGGCTTCGTGAACCTTGTCCGGTCCCGAAACACGAACCCGCAGTCGGAACAGGCAGCCGGTTCCAGCACGAATCGTTGTGTGCGGTCCCGGGCCAGCGTCTTAACCACATGCGGAAGATGTCCTTCAATCAGCCGTTCCGCAATGCCGACCATCTGTGCCAGTTGATACGACGATAACCGCGTGCCGATCAGCAGTTCGATAATCCGCTGGCGGACGGTGCATTCGGGCGGCCGCATGACACATGGTAAGCACAAAGAGAACGAAAAACCAGCATGAGGAAGCTCCTGTTCGTTCGAAAGAGCCGATGGCGAATAGCCGATGGCTGATAGTAGGGGGGTGGAATGGGAATCTAGGCGAGCCAATGCTGTGATCTGATTCCGTGCCATCGGCCATCTGCTATCAGCTCTTACTCCTCGGCGAGATACGCTTCACGAACGGTGGACGACTGGAGGTCACAGTAACCATGATCATGCATCATGTGGGTTAGTGGTTGAACCTCAGCGCCCATTCTGTCAAAATCCCGCGTTGCGTAAGCACGGGGCCTCTACCCGTCAGTCTTGGCCGGACATGCCCGCTTGAATAATTATCGACGACTTCGAATAAGCACGAGCGTCTCTCAAGGAGGTTTGAGGAGATGAAATTCCTCGCAGTTCACCCCGGTCCCTTGATGTACACCAAAATCTATTTGCGGCTGGAACCACTCGGTCTGGAGATGGTCGCACAAGCCGTCCGTCAGGCAGGGCACGACGTCCGCTTGATCGATCTGCAGGCCGATACCTGGCAGGACTATGAGGCGCTGCTTCGGTCGTGGAAGCCTGATGTCATTGCCTTCGGATGCAATTATCTCGCGAACGTTCCGGAGATCGTGGATCTGGCGAAATTGACCAAGCGGGAATTGCCGCATTCCTTCGTCTTCGTCGGAGGCCACAGCGCGTCCTTTGTGGCGCAGGACTTTTTGAAGCACGGCGACGGCGCCATTGATTGTGTGCTGAGAGGCGAAGGTGAAGTCACAGCTCCCAAGTTGTTGGAAGCTGTGGAGCAGGACCGTAAGGCGATTGCCAAGGTTCCTGGCGTCGTCACGCTCGACGGTGAAGGACCTCCGCCGCAATTTATCGAGAATCTGGACAATGTTCGTCCAGCGCGTGATCTGTTGCGGAACCGGCACAAGTATTTCATCGGCGTGCTGGATCCTTGCGCGTCCGTCGAGTTTGCACGAGGCTGTCCGTGGGATTGCTCCTTCTGCAGCGCCTGGACATTCTATGGACGCAGCTATCGGATGGTCAGTCCGGAGAAAGCCGTTGAAGATTTGGAGCAGGTTCAAGAACCAGGTATTTTCCTGGTCGATGACGTGGCGTTCATCCAGGGTAAGCAGGGCATGGAGATCGGCGAAGCGGTCGCGCAGCGTGGGATCAAGAAGCAGTACTACATGGAAACACGCGGCGACGTCCTCCTGCGTAACAAGGAAGTCTTCCAGTTCTGGAAGACGCTTGGGCTCCAGTACATGTTCCTCGGTGTGGAAGCCATCGATGCCGAAGGTCTCAAGATGCACCGCAAGCGCATCTCGTTGGGCAAAAACTTCGAGGCGCTGGAATTTGCCAGGTCCCTTGGGATTACCGTGGCCATCAATCTCATCGCCGATCCGGATTGGGATCGTCAACGGTTTGAAGTCATCCGGCAGTGGTGCTTGGAAATTCCGGAGATCGTGAATATCAGCGTCAATACGCCGTACCCGGGAACCGAGAGCTGGCTCACGGAATCCCGCAAGCTTCACACACGGGACTACCGCCTCTTTGACATTCAGCANNGCCGTGATGCCGACCAAGATGCCGCTCCATGAGTTTTATGCGGAACTGGTCAAGACCCAACAGGTGCTCAACAAGAAGCATCTCGGATGGGCTGCGCTCAAAGGCACGGCTAAGATTGCGGCCGGGCACTTGATGCGGGGACAAACCAATTTCATCAAAATGCTCTGGAAGTTCAACAGCGTCTACAATCCCGAGCTGCAAATGGCGGATCACCGTCGCCCGGTGAAGTATGAGATGTCGATGCCGCCGGAGAAGAAAGACAAGATCGACCCGAAACAACTCTTCATCCTGCCCCCGAAAGGCCGCCACAGCCGGGCGATCGACGATGCGACCGAGACCTTCGTCGACGAGACCCGCATGGGCACGGTGGTGTGATCTCGGCGGAAGGCGATTAACAACAGTCGAGCGCAAGTGGCTGGGCAACAGTTCCGTTCTGTTGAGGTCGATCAATAACGCATCGGAGGCCGATTACTGCCTAGCCTCCTCGACTGCACTGGATTCGGCGGGATGTCCGGTTTCCCCGGTATGCAGCCGCCTCCCAAAGAAGATGGCGTGACCTACCTGTGCGTGACGGATGTTCAAATTACCGACCGAAAGATCAGCAAATCGATCGATCGTCAGACTGGTGATCAGTCATCAGGCGCTGAAAAAGTGCAACTGATGCGAATGGTCGGACACGTGCGGCAAAACAGTTTGGACATTCCCGAAGCCACCCCCATCGTCCAAGACAAAATTTCCACCGGCATCGCAGGGCAGTTCTAGCCCCGTCCGCTCGACCCCGACGGGCTCACTGTTTTGCTACTCACCTGTTATACTGACCCATCCCGTCATTCAATTCGAGAGTGATTGCCATGAGCTCTCCGACCTGGGAAGAATTCGCCGACCTCGCACTGCGGCGCGTCAAGGCTTCGGGCGCGGAGTACGGCGACATTCGCATCCAACAAAGTACGACCGAACACATCCAGGGCGAGGATCGCCGCATCGCGTCGATCCGTCACACCGAGGACGGCGGTTTCGGTGTGCGTGTCCTCTATCACGGTGCATGGGGGTTTGCCGCGAGCTCGATTCTGTCGCTGGAAGAGGTGCCGCGCGTTGCAGACCTGGCCGTGGAGATCGCGCGAGGCTCGGCGTCCATCGCGGTTAAGAAGGTCCGATTGGTTGAAGAACCGGTCCATCGAGACCGGATCGTCACGCCGGTCCGTCTCGATCCCGCGACAGTGCCGTTGGAGCAGAAAACCGGCTTGCTACTGAACACGATGGCGGTGTTGCACGACCGGCCCGGCATCGTCCGGAGCACGGCTGAAGTGTGGTGGCGGCGGGATTGCAAACGGTTCGAGTCTACGGAAGGGTCGGCTCTCGACTTTGACCTGCTGGCCACAAACGGTGGGATCAGTGCGACGGCCCTCTATGAGGGACGATTCGCCACACGTTCATTCAATGCCCCGCATCTCCGCAAGGGGTACGAGCTGATCGAAGAGGCCGGTCTCATGCAGGAAGCGCCGCGCGTTGCGGAGCAGGCCTTCGAAAAAGTCTCAGCTCAGGCGGTCGACGCCGGATCGTTTGATCTGGTGCTCGATCCTGAGCACCTCTCTCTCACCATGCATGAGTCCTGTGGCCATCCGACCGAACTGGACCGCGTACTGGGGTATGAAGCGAATTACGCCGGCACAAGTTTTCTGACAACCGACAAGCTGGGTTCGTTTCGCTTCGGTTCTCCACATGTGACGCTGGTGGCTGATAACACGGAACCGGAGACGCTTGCTGCGACCGGTTATGACGATGACGGGGTGGTATGCCAGCGATGGGACATTGTCCGGGATGGTCTGTTTGTCGGGTACTGTACGAACCGCGAGGTTGCGCCGAGAATCGGAGAGGTCCGGTCACGCGGGTCGAACCGGGCTGACGGGTGGGGCAGTGTGCCGATCGTGCGCATCGCCAATATCGGGCTCAATCCCGGGACTGACACGCTCGATCAGCTGATCGCCGGTGTGAAGCGGGGAATTTATATCGAAGGCCACGGGTCCTACAGCATTGATCAACGCCGCTATAACTTTCAGTTCGGCGGCGACGCATTCTGGCTGATTGAACACGGGAAGCGCACCCGCATGCTCCGCGATGTGATCTACCATGGGATCACGCCGGAATTCTGGAACAGCTGCGACGGAGTCGCGGACCGAACCTTCCGGCGGCGGTACGGATTTATTACGTGTGGCAAGGGACAGCCTGGCCAATCGGGTTGGATGACCCATGCCGCATCCCCGGCGCGATTCCGAAACGTGCAGGTCATCAGAGGTGAGGGGCATGTATGAATGCGGGGAGCGCCAATCGCTGGCCGAAAATGACGGGGCGTGACGAATTTCGCTTTCTCGCCGACCTGGTGTTCACCCGATCCTCCGGTGACGACACTGTCGTGGCGCTCCACGATGTGCATTCCGGAACCGCCAGATTTGCGAATAACCAGGTCGTGCAGAATGTGGACATGCGGCGCGGGACGTTGGCCGTGACGGTCGCATTCGGCAGGCGGCATGGCACCGCGTCCACGACGGATTTTACCGCCGGGTCGATCCAAGACACGCTCGCGCGGGCCGAGCGCATTGCGCAGATCTCACCGGAGGATCCGGAATATCTTCCGCCTCCTGAGCCGTGCCTGTTCGTGGCTCGTGAAACAGCCAGGCCGGAAACGACGGCGGCGGGACCGGCGCGCCGTCTCGAATATGCGAACGAAGCCATCGGCCACTGCCGCATGGAGAATCTCCTGGCTGCGGGGGTGGTCTCAACCTCGGCGGCGTCGGTGGGCATTGCGGCCAACAACGGACTTTTCGGGTACGAAGCGCGGGCGGATGCACGATTCAGCCTCACGGTTCAGGCCGGCGACGCGACCGGGTGGAGTGCGGCGGCGCATCGTTCGGTGGATCACCTGAAAATTCAGGAACGGACGCTGGCGGCCATTGCGAAGGCGAAGCGCGGCCGAGAGCCCATAGAGCTCCCAGCCGGGCCTTATCCGGTCATTTTCGAACCAGCCGCCGTGGCAGGTCTGTGGACATGGCTGATGTGGTCGCTCGACGCCAAATCCTACGACAAAGGCACCAGCCCATTTGCAGGCAGACTGGGAGCGCAGATCGTCGACGACCGGCTGACGTTGTGTAATGCGCCCAATCATACCGATCTGTTCGGGGTAGGATTGACCTCAGAAGGACTGCCGAGCATGCCGTCCACATGGATCGACCATGGCGTACTCATCCAACTGGCCCATGATCGGTTTACGGCAAAAACCCACGGAGTACAAGACGTTCCGACTCTGGACGCGCCTGTCCTGTCCGTCAACGGCGCCGCGTGCGGCAACCTTCAGGATCTCATCAAACGGACCGATTACGCGATCCTGGTCACAAATTTTTGGTATATCCGCACCGTCAACCCCATCGATCTCACACTGACCGGCATGACTCGCGACGGCACATTCCTCGTGGAAAAAGGAGAAATCGTCTCCGCGATCAGGAATTTTCGATTCCACGACAGTCCGCTCCGGGCGTTTCAACAGATCGACGCTGCAACGGGGCCGATGGAGGCGGTCACGGCGGAGACTGGAAAGATGCTGGCGCCTGCGATGGTCCTGCCGGAGTTCAACTTTTCGAGTGTCACACGCTTCTGACCTAGGGCGTCAACCGTCAAGTGGCTTGTCTGGTTTGTTTGGTTCATTTGGTTTGTCTGGTTCGGGACCATCGTCCAGTCTGAATAACTCACAACTCAACACTCACCATTCAAAACTGTCTTCCCTCATCTCGCCAAACCCTCTTTAGCAGCCTGCTATCTATCAATAGCCCGAGAAAATCGTTGACTCTTGTGTCGGGCAGGAGTAGACAACAGACTGTTTGTCACCAAATGTCGTTTGGTGGTGCAAATAGGCGTGGAGAAGCGCAGATGTCTCGCCGATTCAATGATGAACCGATCAATTTGATCCAGCGCATTCCCTCGCCGGAACAGCTGTCGTCGGCAAGGCCGGCGAAACCGTCGTTTGGCCAGAAGTTGATGGAAACCGGAGCAGCGGTTGCTCGATCGGCCATGGAACTGTTCGCGCCGCCGGCTCGACAGGAACCATCGGTGACGGCACCGACTGAGGCGGCAATGCCGCACGCTCTTCCGGGGGCGCATGACCATCGCGACCATAGTCTCGCCGGGGAATCGGGCGTGGAGCATGCGCTGCCCCACCAGTCGCAGGGCGTGACGCCATGTGTCCGGCAGGCCACGCACGCGACTCCCGCTATGGCGCCGACGGGCAATTACGTTGAAGAAGTCGCTGAACTCAGGGCCTACCTCCTGCGTCAGCAGCAGGACATCGCTCGTCTTGCCGAGCAAGTGCAGGAGCTGAAATCCCTCGTGATCTCGCAGCGGCAAATTCTTGCGTATCTTGGCAAGGAAATAGAGGCCACTTCCCTATCGCGTATGACGGGAAGCATTGCCTCAGCTGTCGCCAAGCCCAATAGGCCCGTTCGTCAAAAGGTAGTGGTGAAAACATCGGAGATCAAAGCGAAGGCCGTTGTTCAGGACCACGATCCCATGCTGTCGTCGCGGAACCTCTAACACTCGCCCAGTGAGCTGTCAGAGTATCGGTTCTCCCATCGTGCTCTGTCCTCTCTACGAATTCCGGTTTTCATGACACACGAGATGCTACTGATAAGCCGAATCCTCAACGGATGCCTGCTCTGTGCCGCAATCTGGACGGGCTATGATCCGGCTCAAGTCTCTGCGGCCGCTCCCCAGGATACTCGTCAGCGGGTTCCGCTGTATGACAATCTCGGCACCCTGCACCATGCCATTACAACATCCTCAGCGCAGGCCCAACGGTATTTCGATCAAGGTCTCCGGTTTGTGTATGCCTTCAACCATGACGAAGCGATTCAGGCGTTTGAAGAAGCAGCCAAACTCGACCCCACTGCCGGCATGGCCTATTGGGGTATTGCCCTCGCGTTAGGTCCCAACATCAATGCGGCGATGGGCAAGCAGCAGGAGCGGCGAGCCGTGGAGGCGCTGGGCAAGGCGCGCGCGCAGAGTGCAAGACTGAGCGCAGTCGAGCGCGGGTACATTGACGCATTAAGCAAGCGGTATGTGTCTAAAGGCAGATCCAGGGCGGCGCTCGACAAAGCGTATGCAGAGGCGATGCGAGCGCTCTGGCGGGAGTTTCCCGACGATCCGGATGCCGGCGTGTTGTTCGCCGAGGCCCTGATGGACTTACGGCCTTGGGATTTGTGGACCGCGGAGGGGCAGCCAAGGCCAGGTACGGAGGAGATCGTTTCTACCTTGGAGTCGATTCTGTCGAAGCATCCCGATCACCCCGGCGCCTGTCATTATTACATTCATGCGGTCGAAGCCTCACCGGCTCCGGAGCGGGCGCTGGCCTGCGCGGATCGCTTGCCCGGCCTGATGCCGGGCGCGGGGCACCTGGTGCATATGCCGGCCCATATCTATATGCGCCTGGGCCGTTACCATGACTCGGCGGAGCGGAATGCGCACGCGGCTCATACCGATCAGGCGTACCTGGCGGGTCGGAATGTAGCCGGTGACTATGCCGACAACTACTACCCGCACAACCTCCATTTCTTATGGGCGTCATTGGCCATGGAGGGGCGACAGGCTAAATCCTTGGAGGTCGCACGACAGCTGGCTGAACAGACCGGCGAGGAAGCGGCGCAGAAAGATAAATGGAAGGAACTGTTTCGTGTGACCCCCCTCTGGTCCATGATACGCTTCGGGCAGTGGGCCGAATTGTTGCGGGAGCCGGCGCCCGGCAAGGGCCTCCGTCTGCACCATGGCCTATGGCGGCTTGGGCGCGGTTTGGCCTTGGCGGGCACCGGGCGTCTCCCGGGAGCGGAAGGTGAACACTCGGTTTTAGTAGGATTGACGAAACGCTTGGGGCGGGATCGCACGCCTGAGGAGAAAACTGAGCGGGTCCTGCTCAAGATCGCGGAACGTCTGTTGGCAGGTGAGATCGCCGCTCGCCGCGGGAAATACGACGATGCGATCAAGCTGCTGAAAGATGCCGTGCTGATAGAAGACGGCTTGCCGTATGCCGAACCGTCGTTCTGGCCGATTCCTATCCGTCATTACCTGGGAGCGACCTTGTTGGCGGCGAAACGGGCTTCCGATGCCGAGGAGGTCTACCGAACGGATCTGGCCAAACATCCCGACAACGGCTGGGCCTGTTACGGATTGATACAGAGTCTCCAATCTCAGGGCAAACAGGCTGAGGCGGAGGTAGTGGAACAGCGATTCAAAACCGCATGGACCCATGCCGATGTGACGCTGGCGGGATCCCGCTTTTAATCGATTGCACGACGATGGGGAGGATCGATGCGATTTATTGTAGGAGTGATGGGGCCGGCGAAGGCCAAGAAGAAGGACCTCGACAACGCGCGAATTCTGGGAGAGTTGATTGCGCGGCGCGGCTGGGTCGTGCTGACAGGAGGCCGTGACGTCGGTGTCATGGACGCCGCGTGCGAAGGCGCCAAGCGAGTCGGTGGGAGCCTGACGATCGGTGTCCTGCCCACAGCCAAGGACAGGGTATCCCGCCATGTCGATGTGCCGATCATGACGGAAATGGGCAGTGGCCGCAACAACATCAATGTGCTGACAAGCCAGGTAGTCGTCGCGTGCGGGTTGAGTGGTTCAGGGACGGTGTCGGAAGTGGCCTTGGCTGTGAAGGCGGGGAAGCCCGTCATTCTGGTGGAGGCGTCGGCGGCGGATGTGGCGTTCTTTCGCAAGCTGGGGAAGCGGCTGGTTGCTGCCGCTGCTTCGCCGGAAGATGCCATTGCGTTGATTATGAAACAGGTGGAGGGACGCAATCGGCATCCACGGTCTGCAGAGCGCGATGGCTATGAAGACATCTCTTTGTGATAAGAAAAACAGGTCTCATAGCACCAAGACGTAGCCCCCCACGACAACTCCTCGCAGCGCCGGTCACTCATTCCGTCTGGACATCATAGGATGTAAGATGTCGTCTGCCTGGACGACGCATGTTCAGAAGCGGAATGAGGAGGATGAAGCCATGATGTCGATTCGACGCGTGTCATATTTCGCGATCGGTGTCTGTATGTTCGGCGCAATCACGGTCTCGCCGCCAGGTTCGGTGGGCGAAGCGGCGACGCCGGCGAAAGCGTATTTTGCGGGCGGCTGCTTCTGGTGCATGGAAGAGGCGTTTGAGAAAGTGGAGGGCGTTGTCTCGGTGGTTTCCGGCTATATGGGTGGAACCGTGTCTGATCCCACCTATGAGCAGGTCTCCGCGGGGAGGACCGGCCACGCCGAAGCGGTCGAAGTCAGCTACGATCCGGCCAAAGTCAGTTATCAGAAATTGCTGGAAGCCTTTTGGCGTAACATCGATCCGGTGACGCCGAATGCCCAGTTCTGCGACCATGGGAGCCAATATCGGTCCGCCGTTTTCTACGGGACGGAGGAGGAGCAACGGCTTTCGGAGGAATCGAAATCTTCGATCGAACGATCCAAACGGTTTTCCGCGCCGATTGTCACGCAGTTGGTGAAAGCCTCGACATTCTACCCGGCGGAAGATTACCACCAGGATTACTACAAGAAGAATCCGGTCAGATATAAATACTACAAGTTCAGCTGCGGACGGGCTCAGCGTTTGGAAGCTTTGTGGGGCAAGTCGTAGGAGTCTGTCCGAATCGGTAATCGGCCCATCCGGCAAAAAATGGCCGGATTGTCGTGGGTGTCGCATATATCGCACAGAACGCAATTCGAGTTTGTGTGAGTCTTCATAGGGTTATGACCGGCTAAAACGGCATGGCTCTTGAGTGAAGAGTCTGTGACCCGGGTCCTTCCATGAAACGTGGAACGATCAGGTCGCAATGTGGCTTTTCAAAAACCGATATGGCCTCTCAGCGGCGCCGCGTTCCCACTGCGCTGCATGCTGGTCCTATTCCTTTCATGCGTGATGATCGCGGCGACCCCTCTCCCGACTAAACGGGATTATGAGGGGGCCGTCCGCTATTCCTCCCAGGAAATTCGACGAGCGATCGCATTCTATGCCGTCCGCTATCGTCTCGACCCGGACTTGCTTCGCGCGGTGATCAAGACCGAATCGGACTTTCGCCAGGACGTGGTGTCGCACAAGGGAGCCGTGGGGTTGATGCAATTGACACCGGATACGGCGGCGACCTTGCGGGTGGCTGATGTCCACGATCCATTGCAAAACATCAGGGGCGGCGCCAAGCAACTGCGCCATTTGCTCAATCTCTACGAAGGCGATTTGCCGTTGGCCCTGGCTGCCTATAACGCCGGGGTGCATCGCGTGAAAGGCGGGAAAATTCCCCGTATTCGGGAAACGCGGTCCTACGTTCGGAAGGTCTTGCGGCACTATGAGCATTATAAGGGGCAACCCCGATGTGGACAGTCTGAGGGTCGGTCACCCTGCAAGTCTCGCCCCGGGTCTGCGCCGATGAAGCAGACCCAGGCGGCGTCATAATCAGCATTCTTGATGGGATGGGAGACTGTTCGGGGTTCGCAGGCTCGTCGCCTGTTCTCTCATCGCACGGGTCCCCTCCAACTAGGAACTCGTACCTCATTCCCCAGTTGACGAATGAACGGATGTTTGCGAGAAAGGAGACCGCAAATAGGAGGAGAAACTCCATGAAGAGGGAATGTGCGGTCAATCGGCGGATGGCGGATCTGGCGCAGCCGGAAATCAGGGCCAGGACACACACGCGTGTGAGGGCGAAGGGACTTAACATGGCGCAAGCATTGTTGAGGGCTTGCTGATGAAACACAACCCAAGCGACCGCACCGCCCGCCTTGCTCAATCCGATATCCGAGCCATGACCCTAGCCTGTGCGAAGGTCAACGGGATCAATATGTCCCAGGGTGTTTGTGATACCCCGGTTCCCCCCATCGTCATACAGGCAGCAAAAGCAGCCATGGATCAAGGCCATAACATCTATTCACGGTTTGACGGGATCACAGAGTTGCGACAGGCGATCGCCTCAAAGCTGGCGAGCTACAATCGCATCACGGCTGATCCGGAAACCAATATTACGGTCAGTGCCGGAGCCACGGGCTCTTTCCAGGCGACTTGCATGGCTCTGCTTAATCCGGGCGACGAAGTCATCCTCTTTGCACCCTTCTACGCGTATCATGTCCAAGCCATCCTTGCGGTCGAGGCTGTTCCTCGATATGTCTCGATGCATGCGCCCGAATGGAGTGTTGACATGCAGGAACTGGAGCGGGTGATTACTCCGAAGGCTAAGGCGCTCGTCGTGAATTCCCCCGGAAACCCTTCCGGGAAGGTGTTCACACGAACAGAATTGGAACAGATTGCAGAAATTGCCTGTCGCCATGATCTGATGGTGATTACAGATGAAATCTATGAATATTTTGTGTTTGACGGTCGCGAGCACATCAGTGTGGCAACTCTCCCGAACATGGCAGACCGTACGATTACCATTGGAGGCTACTCCAAGACGTTCAGCATCACTGGTTGGCGGATTGGCTACAGCGTGGCAGAGGCCACGTGGGCGAAAGCCATCGGAGCCATGAGCGATGTGCTGTATGTGTGTGCACCGACACCGTTGCAGTATGGGGTGGCCGCTGGAATTCGTGAGCTGCCGCAATCGTTTTATGCTGGGCTTGCAAAAGAGCATCAACAGAAGCGTGATCGATTCTGTCGCGCGCTGGACAAGGCGGGCCTGCCTCCCTCTGTTCCACAGGGAGCGTACTATGTGCTGGCTGATGTGACACGCCTTCCAGGGAAGACCGGTCGAGATCGTGCGATGTACCTCTTGGATAAAACCGGTGTAGCAGGGGTACCGGGAGAAGCCTTCTTCGAAGGGCCGGAGGGCAGTCGCTTTATGCGGTTTTGCATGGCGAAAACTGACGAAGATTTGGAAGAGGCCAGCCTACGTATAGAACAGCTTGGGTAACGGACAATTCCCTAAATGTATCTTTACACGGGTCCCTGCCGTCAAGACCTTGCCTGACTCCGGCCATTTTTCCATCCAGCCATACTGCTAGTTTTCATCCCAGGCCTCATTGAGTCGGGGGAGAGGCTAGCCGATCAGGCAAGATAACTGGAATAGATGTAGAGATTCTCAAAGGATGTTCTCGTCAACTAAATACAATTAGGAGCATCTGGCTTGCCAATGCTGCCATGCTTGGGGTCTTTCCCGTTGGACAGCAGGTCTTCACTCCAATATCAAAAGCGGCTGCCAGCTTGTCTGCATCACACGTCCATGGTATGAATTTCCCCCATGAACCAGACTCTGTACGTGGTGATCGGTATTGCCGCTGTCCTGTCAGTTGTGGGGTGTGCAGCTCGCCCCATGGTTGAGCCACCGGTTTCGGTTGATTTGTCTGCGGACGACCGGTCGGTGCTGGCAGGGGAGTGGGAATATGAAGACGGCGCCGCAATCATTCTCCGACTTGACGAACAAGGGAATGGGACCTATTCCTACAAGGACGGGCGATTTGAAACCACTCACTTTTTGGACCAGACCTGGATGGGAAAGTGGTATCAAAAGGAAAACGACCGCGAAGGTGGTTTCTCGGTAAAATTATCGAAGGATCATTCAGAAGGCCAGGGTACGTGGTGGTACGCTCGGATTGGGGCAGACCATACGCCCACCCAAAAAGGCGGCACTTTTCATCTCAGTAAGAAGTCCTCCCTTGCCAATCTCAGCGCTACCCCTCCCGCGCCTTGAGTTCACCGTCAAGCACCGCGAAATCCATGCATCCTGAATACGTCGCCGCGTGGGAACAGGCGCGCAGCTGCCGCATGACCGTATCCGGACAAGACAGACACGCAGTGGTGATCCCTTCGTAGCGGAGAACCGGTGCCTGGATAGGCTTGACCTCCTGCGGGAATCTGCGTACAAGCACAGTGCTATGAAGCTGGTTCAGAAACGATCGAAGAAGACAGGATTGTCGCCTGGCACGCTGATCCACATCGGTGAACAGCGGGCGGACAGGGTTGCGATCACGCTGTTCACCTATTCAGGTGCGCAATGCGACGAGCGCTCCGTCATAGATCCGAACGATCTGCGCCTGCCTGTGGACGAAACGGTCACGTGGATCAATGTCAGCGGCGTGCACAAGGTCGATGTGCTGGAGGCAATTGGGAAGCAGTTCGGTCTTCATCCTCTTCTCTTGGAAGACATCGCGAATACGGATCAGCGGCCCAAGCTGGACGATTACGAGACCTGTTTGTTCCTGGTTATGAAGATGCTGACCGGGACCGACCGAGGAGACACCCTGGTTGAGCAGATCAGTTTCGTGATCGGGCGCAACTACGTGCTGTCGTTCCAGGAGAATGGAACTGATGTGTTTCGTCCGGTCCGCGATCGATTGCGTAGCGGCAAGGGGCGGCTCCGTCAGCACGGATCGGACTACCTGCTCTATGCGCTGGTGGATGCGGTCGTAGACGAATATTTTGCGGTGCTGGAAATGCTGGGTGAAAAGATCGAGGCGCTACAAGAAAGAGTGGTGGCGAATCCGAACCCGGACACGCTGAGGGACATCCACGCACTCAAACGGCAGCTATTGTTTGTCCGCCGGGCTGTCTGGCCTCTCCGGGAGGCCCTTAACAGCCTTTCCCGGTCGGAACATCCATTCCTGCGCGAGCCCATCAAGGTGTTTTTCCGTGACGTCCATGACCATGTGATACAAATCGTCGATACGATCGAGACGCTGCGCGAGATGGTCTCGTCCAGCCTGGACATCTACCTCTCAAGCGTCAGCTATCGTTTGAATGCCGTCATGCGCGTGCTCACGGTTATCACGACGATCTTTATGCCCCTCAGCTTTATTGCGAGCATTTACGGGATGAATTTCGAACATATGCCGGAACTGAAATGGGAATGGGGGTATCCGCTGATCCTGGGAATTATGGGCCTCGTCGCGGGTGGGATGCTGATCGGATTCCGGCAGCGCAAATGGCTCTAACGGCAGGATGCTAACAAGTCTTCCAGCGGCTATTCCTGGATTTCCACGCGGTCGACGAAGTAGGTTGTTTCACCGAAGCAGGTGGTCGGAAGGTAGCGGTATTCTTTGTAATGCAGGACGACGCGCTTGCCCATCGCGCGTGAGAGGTCGTCGGCTATTCGATCGTCCCAGACTGTAAATCCCCAGAGCAGCGGCGCGACACCGGGGACCGTGGTCATCGCCAGCTCGCCTTCATGGGTTTTGCACACCCAACCTTTTCTGGAAAACTTCTGGATGTAGCCCGCGCGATTGCCGTCCGAATAGGTCCAGTTGAAGGCGACCGTCAGATAGCTTGCCAGAAGAAACACAACCAGAGTCACCACCCACTTCATCGGCAATCCTTCCCGCGTGCTACAGAATGTCGGTAAACAGCCATGGCGCATCCTGCTTGCGCCGGCGTTCGTAGGCCGTGATGGCCGCTTCGTGTTGAAGGGTGAGCCCGATGGAATCGAGCCCCCGATAGAGGCAATCTTTGCGGAAGGGGTCCACATCGAATCGGTAGGCGGCTCCATCCGGTGTCGTCACACACTGGTCGCCGAGATCGACGGTGAGTCGATATCCCTCTGTGCCGGTGACGTCTTTCATTATGGACAGCACTTCGTCCGCTTGCAGCACGACGGGTAAGATCCCGTTTTGGAAACAGTTGTTGTAGAAAATGTCGGCAAAGCTCGGAGCGATGACACAGCGAAATCCCTGATCAAGCAAGGCCCATGGTGCATGTTCGCGGGATGAGCCGCTGCCGAAGTTATCGCGGGTCAACAAGATCGTGGCGCCCTGATAGCGGGCTTGATTTAAAAAGAAGTTGGGATCAGGCGATCCATCTTTCTTCCTGCGCCAATCGAAAAACAGTCCTTCGCGAAGGCCGGTCCGCTTGATTGTTTTCAAAAACTGTTTGGGAATGATCTGGTCCGTGTCGACATTGACCCGGTCGAGCGGAGCGACTAATCCGGTGAGCGTAGTAAAGGCTTGCATGAGTTCCTTGTTAGGCGTGAAACGTGAGGCGTAAGGCGACGCGGCTCATGGCCAGTTCCTGATGTCCACAAAGTGCCCTTCGATCGCAGCGGCGACCGCCATAGCCGGCGACACCAGATGAGTTCTGCCTCCTGCCCCCTGGCGGCCCTCAAAATTTCGATTGCTGGTGGAAGCACATCGTTCGCCCGGCTGGAGGACGTCGGCATTCATGGCCAGGCACATGCTGCAGCCCGCTTCGCGCCATTCAAATCCGGCCTCGCGGAACACACGATCCAGCCCTTCCGCTTCTGCTTGCTGCTTGACGAGCCCCGATCCGGGTACCACCATGGCATGGACCGTTTTTGCCACCCGTTTCCCCTTCGCGAGGCTTGCGGCGAGACGGAGGTCCTCGATTCTGGAGTTGGTGCAGGAGCCGATAAACACTTTGTCGATCGTGATGCCGGTGATCGGCATGTTGGGAGAGAGGCCCATGTACTCCAGCGCCCGTTCCGTCGCGTGTTTCGTGTTCTCGTCGGAGATTGTTTTAGGGTCCGGCACGGTCTGATCCACCCCGACCACCATGCCGGGGTTGGTTCCCCAGCTGACTTGAGGCGCGATGTCCTCCGCCCGCAAGGTGACCGTCACGTCATACCGGGCCTCCGCATCGGTCTTGAGCTTGTGCCAGGCGTTCACGGCTTGTTCGAAGAGGTCGCCTTTGGGCGCGAGTGGACGCCCCTTGATATAGGCAATCGTTTTTTCATCCGGCGCCACCATGCCGGCGCGGGCTCCGCCTTCAATCGACATATTGCAGAGCGTCATCCGCCCTTCCATGCTCAGGGCACGAATGGCCGATCCGGTGTATTCGATCACATACCCGGTTCCCCCGGCAGTGCCGATCTTGCCGATGATGGCGAGGATGATATCTTTGGCCGAGCATCGATCCGACAGCACGCCGTCGACGCGGATTTCCATCGTCTTCGGCCGTTTTTGAATCAAGCATTGGGTTGCCAGCACATGTTCGACTTCGCTGGTTCCGATGCCGAATGCCAGCGCCCCGAATGCCCCGTGGGTCGATGTGTGAGAGTCTCCGCAGACGATCGTTGTGCCCGGCAGGGTGAATCCTTGCTCGGGCCCGATGACGTGGACGACGCCTTGCCGGACATCGTTCATGCCATAGAGCGTGATCCCAAAATCCCGGCAATTGTCCTCCAAGGTTTGGATCTGCTTGGCGCTGATCGGGTCTGCAATCGCAAGCTTCCGGTCGGTGGTCGGGACATTGTGATCAGGGACCGCAAGGGTAGCCGCGGTACGCCGCGGCCGGCGTCCGGCAAGCTTCAATCCTTCAAATGCTTGAGGAGACGTCACTTCATGGACAAGCTGCCGATCGATATACAGCAGTGTGGTTCCGTCCGGCTCTGAGCGAACGACATGGGATTCCCAGATTTTGTCGAGTAAGGTCGAGCCTGCCATAACGAATCCTTGTTGGGTGTATTCGCCGAATGCTGATTGCGCCCTATTATACATAGGCGGTTGGTTGCATGCCAGGGACCGGCTGCCCCTTGCGTCGTTCTTCTGTCCGTGTTAGCAGAAAGATCGTCCGGCTTCGTCGCACCAGATCCTGATCCGACATTGCAGCGCATGACTTCTCTTATATGGGCGCTCCCATCAGTCATTGCCTGGTCGAAGCAGTTGCTCGACAGTTATCACCATTGGATCGGCCGAGACTTGCTTGTCCGATCCGGCTCGATTGAAGATCAAGCAGAGGCGCTCTTTGCCGCGCCGTTCGTTGTCGTATCGCATGGGGTGGAGACGGACCCGATTCTGAATTACGGGAATCAGGCGGCGCTCGATCTATGGGAGATGACGTGGGACCGGCTGACGCGCACGCCGTCGCATCACACCGCCGAGCCGATGAATCGAGCTGAGCGTGCGCGCATGCTTCAACAAGTAAAAGAGCGGGGCTCCTATGACCGTTATCGAGGCGTGCGCATTTCAGCGACGGGGCGCCGATTTCTTGTCGAGGATGCCGTCGTATGGACTGTCATAGACGCGCAGGGCCGATCCCTCGGTCAGGCCGCGACGTTCTCACGATGGTCGAGGGTATCGTGAGTTAGAAGGGGAGGTAGACTTCAACACCCCCATAGACTCCGCTATGGAACGAGGTACTGTGTTGATAGCCGCTTTTGGCGAGCACGTGGAATTTCCCGATCGGCACTTCGATCAACGGTCCGGTCTGTACCGCACGAAAATCTCCGTTGCCCATACCTGCAACCTCCCATCCTACATACGTGCTGCAACAGCCGCTGGCGACCTGGCGGGCAAGCAGTTTTCCCCGCAGCCGGCCCCAGAAATAGTTATCGAGATCGGCATAGGAGCCGATGGCGTGAAGGCTGCCCTTTTCGTGCCAATACATCGCTTCGACTTGCGCGAACGCTCCGATTTGATGGTCTGTTGAGGAGGGTGCGTTCAGCCGCTCTTCCTCGATACGCCGGAGTTGCGGACCAGCCAATGCCGAGACGGTCACGCGGCCGAATGTCTGAGAGATACCGAAAGAAGGGACGATAAACTGCACATTGGTATCCAGGGTTCTCCCATTACTCACAGAGCTATAACCGAGTCCGGCGGTCATGGCCTGTACGAAGAGATTCGTTCCTCCTCTCATCTGTAAGAGTGGTGTCCGGATGCCCATATATCCGAAGTATTGGCTTTTGTTGTCGATTTGAAACCCGGTGAACAGATCTCCTGCCTTCGCGGGAGCGGGCATGACCCCCAGGATCATGGTTGTCAGTAGGCATAGTGTCAATCGCGTCATCGTTTTGCTCCTTCTTGGACACGTGCGATGTGAAATCGGACCCGGATGATGTCCCCCACGTGTCCGGGTCGTCTCAATGGCTGATCGGCACATCGCATGTCGACAAGGACCCCGTCGACGTCGACTCCTTGCCGTCTCATGATCCAACCGGTTATTGCACCGGGGATCAATCGCGAGGTCTACTCATGAGTCTATGCTGACCTTCTCGTGTGCGTGCGGTCTTAACTGCCGCCATTGTCGGTCGTGTAGTTTGCGCCATTCCTCCTCGCCCCGCACGATACTGTCTACCTTAAACCGCACAGAAGTTTTCCTGCGTCTGTGGGCTATCGAGATCGGGCTGACCTTGAGCGTGACCTGTGGCAGTTCCAAGAGGCCGCCGTCGAGCGATCCTTTCAGTCTTGAGGGGAACGAGACGCTGAGGCCGGTGAAGGACAGGTCGCGCAACGTGCCTGTGAGCAAACGCGCGGAGGTGTTTAACTGACAAGGGACCCCGCTGCGGAGACGCAACGATCGGCGTCGGTCCCATGAGAAGGATCTCCAGGGAACGGTGAGCGCGTTGAACAATGATCGCAGGCTGCTGGAGATTCCCGGCCTCAACTGATAGCTCTCCTCCCAGGGCGTCGGATCGCCAAAAATCTTATCAACCAGCACATGCTTCGTCGCATCATCTAGATCTGTGAATTGAAGGCCAGCCGCGATCCTTCCGGAAGGCAGCCGTTCCTGCCGGACAATCTTGCCGGTCACTCGCACGATGTTGCCGCCGGGTGATGTCAAGAGCAGCGTGACAAAATCCTGGGCTGTAAAGACCGGTTGCTCTAAAGACAACCCGGCACCGTGCTGGTTGATATTGACGATACGTGCGGGCACAGACGTTCCGTCCACATACAACTCGCTTGCGAAATCGCGATTGAGCCGGAATGCCTGTCGCCCTTGCGTTTGCTCGTTGGCGACGAGCATGGCGATGGTCAGAAACAGCAGATTGACAGTTCCCCAAAAGAGGCTGATTGAAAGACCGGGCTCGCTGGGATCTTGTTGCAGGCGTTGGAATCCGAAGACCAGCCCTCCGATCAGGAGACCGAACGTGAGCAGGTGAGGCCAAGCCAGTGAGAGCTCCGTAGAGACGTTTTTCTTGACGCGCTGTCCTTTGGGGGTGACTTCGAACGGCCGCTCTCTGCGCGGTGCGGAGAGGGCTTTGAGGGCCTCCGCGCTCAAGGCAAAGCACATAGCGATCTCATAAATGTCAGACCAGAACGGATTGCGAGAGCCGCGGCTGATGGGGCGCATTACCAGCGCCGAGGCGATGTAGAACGAAAAGAAATAGAGCAGGAGTTGAACGGTATCCGTGTGGATCGGAGACGTACGAAAGAGAAGGCTGAAGAGTGGCGCGACCAGGCAGATGAAACGGGGGATGCCAAAAAAGAAGTAGAAAATGGAACCAAAATAATCGATCCGCTGAGCCAGCGTCAGTCCCGGTTTGGTGAGCGGATTATCCCGCAACAGGACCTGGATACATCCCATGGCCCAGCGTTTACGTTGCTTCAGGTACCCCTCGAACGTTTCCGGCATCAGTCCGGCAGAGAGGACCTTATTAAGATAACAAGACTTGTATCCCTTGGCATGCAGGGCCATGCTGGTGTGGATGTCTTCGGTGATGGTCTGTGTCTGGAATCCACCGATCTCTTCCAGCGGCCCGCGTCGAAACAGACCCCCGCTGCCCGCAAAAAATGCACTGTTGTGGGAATCGCGTCCCGCCTGCAACGTTCGAAAAAACAGGGCCTGCTCGTTCTTCACATGGTTGCCGACCCGGAGATTTCGTTGGAAAACGTCCGGGTTATAGAAATGATGGGGGGTCTGAACGAACGCGACGTCCGGGTCGTCGAAAAACCCGATGGTCTCTTTCAGGAATGTTCGGGCCGGGATATGGTCCACATCGAATACAGCTATAAGGGCACCGTCTGTCATCCGGAGCGCATGGTTTAAATTCCCAGCCTTCGCATGGCGTGGGCGGTCCGGACGTCGCAAGTAGCCGCATCCTAACGCCGTCGCCAGCTGTTTAGCTTCGTCTCGATGGCCGTCATCAAGGACGTACACCTTGAACCGGTCACGCGGATACTCCTGCGACAGGCATCCCACCAGCGTTTGTCGGAGCAACGGCAGCGGTTCGTCCACCACCGTGACTAAGACATCTACGGTAGGGTAGGTAGTGAGCGGGGGTGATTGACGATCAGTCAATGACGAGGATTGAAAGGCAAAGAAGCAAAACTGGCAGAGCCCGTACAACTCTGCGAGGTAGACAATCCCGCCGACCGCAATACTACTGATGTCATCGGTCGGTAACGTGTACAGGGCCCGCCAGACCATATACCGGGCATAGAGGAAGAGGCTGAGCAGGAGCACCCAGCGGCGATTCCGGTCTGATCTCATGAGCAGACTGATCAGTAAAAGCGCAACCGCAGAAACTCCGGCGGCGATGGGGGTGCTAAAAAACTCGTTGATCAGTGTCATGTAACTTTACGATTGTCATGAAAAGAAATCAGGGGCACACGTCTTCCCAATGGGCATCACCTTATTACAGGATCATCGACGGGTCTATCCTACGGATGGAGCCCTGCCTTTGGGGGGGGGCGAGCCAACTCATTGGATAGACGGGCGATTTCCTTAGGGACGCAGATTGGAGCGCAATGTCGCGAGGGGCGTCAAGTCCAAAGTTCGAGAGGTCCGTGGTTGGCGATGGCGCGTAAGAGATCGCGCGCAGACAAAATACCGACAAGACGGCGGGTCCCGTCGAGAATAGGCACCGCATGGATTCGCTCACTCAGCATGGTGCGGGCGATTTCACGGATATCCGTCGCAGGAGTCGCGGATATGACCCGTGTGACCATGATCTCGGCCAATCGATATTGGGCAGCTTGGACAGGGGCTGTGCCGGTGCTCAGACCAGGCACATGCCGCAGAAGATTGCGATCGGATACCATTCCCACGAGAGTGCCGTGCATGGAGGTGATTGGAATGTGGCGGAACCCTCTGTGCGTCATGATGGTCCAGGCATCGCTCACGGTGCTATCCGAGGAGAGGGTCAGGACCGGCGACGTCATCAGATCGCGAGCGAAAAGGGCCGGCTTCGCGTGCTGGTTCTGATTGGCTTGTTGTTGATACGCGTTGTGTGCGGCCACATTTGATCGGTCCGACGACGATGAGCGTTGATCATTATTTCCTTGAGCCTCAACGGCTTCGACCTGCATATGCCGTTGGGCGGCCGGCTTGACCGGATAAGTCTCGATAACTCCGTTGACCGCCAGAATGATAGACATGCTGCGGCTCCTGATACCGATATCGGACGATCGGGGCAATACTTAAGCCGGGATGCGATTGATTCCCTGACGGTGCCAGACGAGTGGGCAAAGCGAGTAACACGAGGAGGTTGCGCCGACCGACAAAACCGGTGTAGCGTAGGGCTCGTATGACACCTGATCCCTCACCGGTGCGCCCGCGGCGACTGGCCCGTATTCCCTCTCGTCTCTTCGGTCTGCTTGCTGTTGCCGTCTTGCTCGGAGCCTGTAGCACGCCCGGCTGGGACGGGTATTTCAAGGATGGTATAGGCCGGTTGACCCAAGAAGACATCCGGGAAAAGTTCGGGCCACCTCATACGGCGAAAACCCCGGCTTTGGGCGGGGACAGTCTTTGGACATACCGGGTTGCGTTAGGCGAGCAAGACTTGGATCGCTGGAAGCCGACGTTCTTGGTGGATGCGTCCCAGTCGGTCGGGTCCCTCATGGGCAAGCCGAACGAGCAGGTCAAGCCGACGTTGTATTGCTATCGGTACACCTTGGCATTCAGCGAATCGCAGGTACTGAAGAGCTGGAAGCGAGACGAATGTGTGCCGGGCACGAGAGAGACCCTGATCGCCAAGTAGCCCGAATCGGTTGCTTCCATTTTCACCCCTATGTTATAAACGCACGGTCTGTGGGGTATCGGATGTGTGCCGGGAGGCGGCATCCGAAACTTAGAAATTATCAGGATCCGCTCGCTCTTTAAGGTTATGGTGAGGTCATCATCGCCCTAATCGAATGTCCGATTCTTTTTGAGGGAGGTAGGTAATGGGAAAGACGATGTGTGCGGTACTCTTCAGCGTTGGAATTATTGCGGCGGGAGCGTCTGCAGCACACGCTCTTCAAGCGGGCGGCGTTGAATTCGGCGATCTGGAAACCGGATCGGTCGTTGGCCAACCGTTCAAAGAGCTTGAGGTGGATGCCTCATTTTTTGCACTCGAAATCGGAACGATGAAGACGTGGTACCCTCCGACGACGATCATTGACTTCAAAGCTCGTCCCGGTGCTCCGGTTTTGTTGAAGGTCACGAACAACTCGACAGCGGAACACGGGTTTCAACTGACAGCGGCTGTGAATCAATCGGCGCCGACGGTGCTGGACACGAAGCTGGTGCTCAAGCCGGGTGAAACCAAATATATCGGTGTGCCGACCAGCGATTTGTTCTACGCGGCGGGCAATGTGCTGACGTATCGGTGCCATCTACATCCTGGGCATGTCGGCGGCAAGTTGTTGATGCTGAAGTAGCCGGCAACATCTCTTTTATAGATTTCTCATGGGCCTCAGGGAACTATGTTCCTTGAGGCCCATGTATTTTAGGCCGCCGGTATCCGATCATCCGACAGATGTCCGGTGGGTCTTTGCCTGCGTTGGAACTCTTACAAGCCAAAAGGCCTTGGTCCCAGTTGGAACCAAGGCCTTTTGGCAACGGTCTCAAGCTTCAGAATGTCAGTTTCTCACGCCGCTCCAGATTTTGGCCGGATCGATCGTTTTATCCGGATTCAGCTGCCTGGCTCGCTCCAGGAGAACCTCGGTTGCTTCGGGATAGAGCGGATCTGAGATGCAGCAGTTATCGACCGGACAGACTGCCGCACATTGCGGCTCATCGAAATGGCCCACACATTCGGTGCAGCGATCGTGCGCGATGACATAAATATTGTCGCCGACTCCTTGTCCGTCGCCGACGTGATTACCTTTGGCCTCGGCGTCGCTTCTGGTTTCAAAGATCGCTTCATTGGGACATTCCGGCAGGCATGCCCCGCACGAAATACATTCGTCTGTGATCAACAGTGCCATGACCCGCGCCTCCTTACTCACTCCAAAAGACAGCCTGACGATATTGACAAGGCCGCGCCGCCCCCACCATAGTGCAGAGGCTCGCGCAATGCGTAGATATCTTATTCTGTGGCTCTTTTCCAAGTCAACAGAATGGAATCCGGACAGAAGGCCTAGATCATCGGTGGTGATGAGCCATTGGGCCCAGCAGGACAAGGAGTTGAACGTTCGTCATGCAGTCTGGTCAGAGCCGATCGAGTGAGCCGGGGCAGAAGAAAAATCGGATCATCATGATGGTCCTACTCGCCATTTTGCTGATGAGTGTGTCCATGTTTGTCGTCGAGCGTAAGGAGTCGAGCATTATTGTCGTTCGATTTCCGAGCGGTGTTGAACTGGAAACCGAAGTGGCGGATACGCCGGAAAAGCAGCTGTTCGGGCTGGCTTTCCGCGAGGAGTTGCCTCCGAACGGCGGGATGCTTTATATTTTTGAAGAGAACGGCCTCCATCGCGTACGCACCAAAGAGTATCGATTTCCCATCGACATCCTCTGGGTGGACGAAAGCCACCACGTCGTGCATATGCTGGAGCATGTGGAGCCTTGCGCGAAAGATCCCTGTCCGTCCTACGGCCCTCCGCCGGAAGCGGCCCGGTATGTGATTCAGGCTGAATCGGGGTTCCTTAAAAAATCCGGTGCCATGAGAAACGACGAGCTCAAGTATTCGCTTCGCATGTAGCTGACAGAGTCGCTGACTCGCCGCGCTGCTACAACGAACCGGTGTGAGTAATGGGAGCTGAGGTCAAGGGAGAGGAGCAGAGGGAAGATGGAAGGGTTTCACAAAGTTGCACAACTTGACGAACTGTCTCCCGGGCAATCGAAGATTGTGACAGTCAATGCGCGCGCCATCGCGCTGTTCAATGTCGGCGGAACGTTCTATGCGATCCACAATAGTTGCCCCCATGAAGGAGGGCCGCTGATTGAGGGACGGCTCAAAGGGTTTGTGGTGGCCTGTCCGTGGCATGATCTTGCGTTCGATATCCGAAATGGACAGGGGACGGATGGCGGGGGGTATTGCGTCGGAAGCTACGAGGTGCGGGTGGAGGGAACCGATGTCATGGTAGGTCCCCGACGAAAGACCTGATAGGACCGGCTCAGACTGCTCGTGCGTTCTTTGCCGATAGAGAACACCGGATACGTGACTATTTCGAAGCCTGATTCCCATTCCGTTCGCGATTTCAGCGACTGCCGCTCCATGTCGGCGACGGTCGACCGGCCGTTCGTCATCCACTTATGGGAGGATCGAACCAGGGGGGAGCAGTGGGTTCCGTCCTACGACTCCAAAGGGCTTGCGCTCCTCAGTGACGAATTTCTTTGTATCGCAAGCAACAATGCGGTCGAGAACGGGCAGCGTATCTTTGAATTCAAAGCCGTGACGCCGGGCCCGCACCGCCTGGTATTCGAAAAACGTATGGGCTGGAAATTTACCGCTGAGGATCGGCGTGTATTTCAGATTGACGCGGCAAATCCGCCGGGGAGCTGACCAATATGCCGGATATCGCATTCGTGAACGGCCGTTTTCTGCCATGGAAAGATGCGACGATTTCTATCGACGACCGAGGGTTCCAATTCGGGGACGGCGTCTACGAAGTGATCAGGACCTACCGGGGTGCGCCGTTTGAGATTGCCGCGCACCTGAACCGTCTCAATCGAAGCGCACAACAACTGAGTCTCTCACAGCCCTATTCGAAGGCGCAGTGGACACAGTGGATTCACCAGGGGCTCGGCCAGGCCGGATACCAGGAGGCGAAGGTCTATATCCAGATTACGAGAGGGACGGCTCCCCGCGACCATGCGTTTCCGCCTGAGATCCCACCGACCGTGGTCATGACGATTCGGGAACTCCATCCGCTGAGTTTGCAGATACGCCAGGATGGCGTCAGTGCGTGCACCTGTGAGGATCTTCGATGGGGCCGGTGCGATATCAAGAGCCTCAATTTGCTCGGCAATGTGCTGGCCCGTGAAGAGGCGAAAAGGGCCGGCGTCTTCGAAGCAATCCTCGTGAAGGATGGGCTGGTCACGGAAGGCTCGCTGAGCAATGTCGCCGCGGTGCAGTCCGGAACGATTATCACGGCGCCGGAGGGTCCGCGGATTCTTTCCGGCGTCACGCGGACGGTTCTGCTGGGATTGGCCGGGAAGGAGGATATCCCGGTTGAGGAACGGTTTCTCTCAGTGGATTCTCTCTATGCGGCGGACGAAGTATTCTTGACCGGGACGACACTTGAGGTGTTGGGTGTTGTCCGGATCGATGGACGAACGATCGGGTCCGGTCGGCCCGGCCCGATCACCAAAACCCTTGCCGCCCGGTGGTCGATCTTGACGGGGTAGCGCCCCTTGCTTTGCCGTGGGGTGCGTGGTATTGTGCTGCCGCTGGAAGTGGGCTCAGGCCCACTTTTTTGTTTGAGCTGATATCGGTCCGGTCAGGGGAAGAGGGTTGAGCACACAGAAGCGCGGCGCGCAGTCGGTCGTCGACCGGGTGCAGGAAGTTATTCTGCCGATCCTCTGGGCACTTGGACTTGAGTTGGTCGAAGTGGTGTGCGTGGGGCAAGGGCCTCGCTCCGTTGTCCGCGTTCTGATCGATAAGCCGGGCGGTGTTACGGTTACCGACTGCGAACAGGCGCATAAGGCGCTGGGACCGGCATTGGATGTGGCCGATCCTTTCCCGCACGCATACACACTGGAAGTGTCTTCGCCGGGTCTCGATCGGCCCTTCAAGCGCCTTCAAGACTATCAGCGAGCGATCGGCAAAGAAGTCAGTCTCAAGCTGCGGCATCCGCTGAACGGCCAGTGGCGTGTGATTGGACGGTTGGTGGAGGCGGATGAACAGGCAGTGTCGTTGACCGTGTCAATAGGGGCGGCTGCGCCACAGACGTTGAGGGTGGAACAGGAACAGATCGCCGATGCCAGGCTGCTTGTGAAAATTTAGACGGAAGAGCAGCCCGGTGTGTGCAGGTAATCGGATCCAGGAGTGTGACGCATGAACCGTGAACTTATCTCTGTAATCGACGAAATCGGACGCCAAAAGGGGATCGACAAGGCACGGGTAATCGGGGCCATCGAGTCCGCCTTGCAGACAGCGGCCAAGAAGCGTTTCGGCCAAGCTGAAAACATTCAAGTTGAAATCGATCCAAAAACCGGCGAAATTTCTGTCGTCTCCAAGAAGATCATCGTCGATCAGGTCAGCAATCCCAAAGCGGAGATATCATTGCAGGAGGCCCGCCAATACGATAGTGAGGCGGAGGTTGGCGACGAAATCGGGTCGTTGATTGAGATGAATGAACTGGGGCGGATTGCGGCGCAGACGGCCAAGCAGGTTATCTTCCAAAAGGTTCGTGAGGCGGAGTGGGAGGCGGTTCAAAAGGAGTATTCGACGCGCCAGGGAGATTTGGTGAACGGCATCATCCTCGGCATGGAACGGCGGAATTATCTGGTCGACCTCGGAAAGACGGAAGCGATTCTCCCCATTCAGGAACAGATCCCGCGGGAAACCTATCGCCGCGGCGATCGGGTCAAGGCCATGCTGCTGGAGGTTCGTCGTACGCCAAAGGATGTGCAAGTCATTCTCTCCCGCAGCCATCCGCAATTTGTAGCAAAGCTCTTCGAGCTCGAAGTGCCGGAGATCATGGAAAAGATCATCGAGATCAAGTCGGTTGTCCGGGAACCGGGCGACCGCACGAAGATCGCAGTCACCTCGCGGGAAAAGGCCGTGGATCCGGTCGGTGCCTGTGTGGGTATCAAGGGATCGCGTGTGCAGGCAGTCGTCCGTGAATTGCGAGGCGAGAAAATCGACATCATTACCTGGACCCAGGATCCTCGCGTATTCATTGCGGAAGCCCTGAATCCGGCGACGATCGAAAAAGTCGGCATCGATGAAGAAAAGAAGTCGGCCCTTGTTGTCGCGGCCGACTCCCAGTTGTCGTTGGCCATCGGCAAGAACGGGCAGAATGTACGGCTGGCGGCGCGGTTGACCGGCTGGAAAATCGATATTATCAGCGCGACCGAGTACGAAAAAGAAAAAGTCGAGCGGGATAAGGAAATCAAGGCGGCTCTCGCGGAAGAGGCCGAAGCCCAGCGGTTGCAAGAAGAGGCTCGGCAGGCTGCCAGAGCTGAGGCTGGCGAAACGGCAAGCAGCTAGGAGACGGGGGCGGTCCGATGAGCATGCGTGTCTACGAACTTGCCAAGAAGCTGGGGCTGGAGAACAAGACGCTCCTGTCCGAATTGAAGAAGATGGGCGTGTCCGTCGCCTCGCATAGCAGTGCGCTGGACGATGACATCGCTCAAAAAGTATTCGACAAATTTACTCCGAGCGCCAAGGGCGGAGGAAAAGCCGGCGAAGGGCCGACGCCACAGGGGATAAAAACCGCTCATGACGTGCATCATGTCAAGGCAGGGGCTGTGAAGAGTCAGGTTATCGAGCAGCCGGCCAAGCCGGATAAGCGGCGTATTCTGATCAAGCGGAAAAAAGAAGATGAACCAAACGAGGTGCTCTCCCCCGCACAGACCGTCGAAGTTGACTCCGGTCTCGTCACTCCGACGGACGCGTCTCCATCGGCAGTTTCTCCGGAGCCGCCAATCGCGGTAGAAACCGAAAGCATCCACCCGGTGGAAGCGGCGGCGCCGAGCGGACCGGTCCTATGGACGCCAGCTCCTCCCTTTGTGCCGGTGCAGGAAGCCGTGCCTGTCAAGCCTGCAGCGGCTGCGCCGCCGAGTGCAGCAGCAACGGTCGAGGCGGTGGCGGCCAAGAAAAAGAGTATGGCCTTCGAAGCCATCGAGGCCGAGGCGCAGCGAGACAAACTCAAGAAGGCACGGAAGCCGGGACGGCCCAAAGACGAGCAGCAGGACGTCAAGTTCCGAGAGGATGCCGCACGCTGGCAAGATCTCCGTGCCATTCCCGTTCACCGGCGCGACGACCGCTCGAAGCACCTGCATCACAGCCCTCCGAGCGAGATCACCAAGCCGCGTAAAAAGGGCGTCAAGCTGACTCCCGGGACGAGCGTCAAGGAATTTGCCGAATTGATCGGTCAGAGACCGGCCGATATCGTGCGCAAGCTGATGGAAATGGGTCAGATGCTCACCTTCAATCAGCCGATGAATCTGGACGCCGCATCGATGATCGCTGAGGAGAGCGGCGTGAAACTCGAAGTGGCCGTGGAAAAGGTCGGTGACGAATTGTTGCAAGACGTGGTTGAAACCGGGGGCGAGGAACGGCTTGAGCCTCGTCCTCCCGTTGTCACCATCATGGGACATGTCGATCATGGGAAGACGTCGTTGCTGGATGCGATCCGGCAGACGAAAGTGGCCGAAGGGGAAGCCGGCGGGATCACGCAGCATATCGGCGCGTATACGGTGCCGGTGCGCGGCAAGCTGGTGACATTTCTTGATACCCCGGGCCATGAGGCCTTTACCTCAATGCGCGCGCGTGGTGCGAAGGTCACCGACATCGTCATTTTAGTCGTGGCCGCGGATGACGGAGTCATGCCCCAGACGATCGAAGCGATTCACCATGCGAAGGCGGCCGGCGTTCAATTGATCGTGGCGATGAACAAGATCGACAAGCCGGAAGCGAACCCTGATCGCGTAAAAAATGCGCTCTCTGAGCACGGACTGATTTCGGAAGCCTGGGGTGGTGACACCATCATGGTGGAGGTGTCCGCCAAGAAGAAGACCGGGCTCGATACATTGCTTGAAATGATCCTGCTCCAGTCTGAGGTGCTCGAGCTGAAGGCTGACCCCCATCGGCAGGCTAAGGGCACGGTTATTGAAGCGAAGATCGAACGCGGCCGCGGTCCGGTGGCGACTGTGTTGGTGCAGAGCGGCACGCTCAAAGTAGGTGATATCTACGTGGTTGGAACATTCAGCGGGCGCGTCAGGGCACTGATCGACGATCGAGGGGTGAAGGCGCAGCAAGCCGGTCCTTCCATTCCGGTCGAAGTCATTGGGCTTCCGGGAGTTCCGTCGGCCGGGGATGTGTTTCAGGTGGTTTCGGATGAACGGGTTGCCAGAGAGATTGCCGAGGAGCGCGCCCAGAAACGGCGAGCCGCCGAGCTGGGCGGTCCTGCCAAAGTCTCGCTCGACGACCTGTTCGCAAAGATTCAGGAAGGATCGGTGAAGGAGCTGGCCATTGTCATCAAGACGGATGTCCAGGGATCGTCCGAGGCCTTGGCCGGGTCAGTGGAGAAGCTGTCGACTGAGGCCGTCAAGTTGCGCGTCATTCATAACGGTGTGGGCGGGGTCATGGAGTCCGATGTGCTGCTGGCCGCCGCTTCTCGCGCTATTATTATCGGCTTCAATGTCAGGCCGGAGCCGAAGGCCGCGTCGTTGGCGGAACAGCAAGGCGTCGACATCCGGCTGTACACCATCATTTACGATGCCATTGCCGATATCAAAGCTGCGATGGAAGGCTTGCTTGAACCGACCCTCAAGGAACGTATGTTGGGGCGTGCCGAAGTACGCCAGGTGTTCACGATTCCCAAGGCCGGGACTGTGGCCGGTTCCTATGTCATCGACGGGACGATTTCACGCGCGAGCGCCGGGGTGCGCGTGATCAGAGACAGCGTCGTTGTCTACCAGGGGAAGCTGGGATCGTTGCGGCGTTTCAAGGACGACGTCCGAGAAGTACAGCAGGGCTACGAATGCGGCTTGAGCGTTGAGAATTTCAATGATGTGAAGGTCGGCGACATCATCGAGGCCTATGCGATCGACAAAATTGCGGCCAAGCTCTGAGCCTGTGCGGTAGTTGATATGGTCGTCGGACTTTGTACCGTCGAGCTGTTTATTTCGGAGAGTCAGTCGCTTAAAGATAAACGGCAAGTGCTCCATAGTTTGAAAGACCGGCTGCACGGAAAATTCAATCTGTCGGTCGCCGAAGTGGATGGACAGGATCTCTGGCAGAAGGCGGTCTTGGGCATGGCCTGTGTGGCGAATGACGGCGGCTACGTCAACCAGGTGCTTGAGCAGGCCCTGAATGTCATCAAGGGCATGCCTGCAGTCGAGGTTGTCCGAACCAAACTCGAATTGTTATAACGGCAGCTTGATACGTGCCGTCAGTCATTAGATGGAGCGGCAGATCAGCGCACAATGTCCAAGACCACCTACAAACGGGCGGATCGGGTTGCCGATCAGATCCGGATGGAAGTTGCGGATATCTTGATGCGAAAAATCAAAGATCCGCGGGTGCAGTCTGTTACGGTGACCGGCGTCGAATTGACGGCAGATCTGAGAATCGCCCACGTCTTTGTCACAACGATGGAAACGGAACAGGCCGAGCGCGATACCTTTGCCGGGTTGTCAAAGGCCAGCGGATTCGTGCGGGCCGAATTGGGCCGGCGCCTGACGCTGCGATATCTTCCGGAAGTGATCTTCAAGAAAGATGTCAGCGGTCAGCGTGGCGATCGGATTATGCGGCTATTGGACGGATTACATGGGGGCGGTGAGCAGAACGTTGCGCCGCCGCTGCCGGAGCGCCCAGAGCGAACGACATCGGGATCCTAAGTCGATGAGCATTGCCACGCACATGAGTTCGACGAGCACAGTTGCCGACGGAGTCCTTGTGATCAACAAGGAAGCCGGCTGGACATCTCACGATATCGTGGCAAAGATGCGTGCAGTATTGGGAGGGGTTAAAGTCGGACATGCAGGCACGCTCGATCCGGCGGCGACCGGGGTCTTGCCGGTGTTGGTGGGGCGTGCCACGCGGGTCTCGGAGTATTTGGTCGATTGGGATAAGGAGTATCGCGCGATTCTGCGCCTTGGTGAAACCACCGACACGCAGGACGCTACTGGTAAAGTCCTTGTGCGCATTGATCCGAGTGCGGTCCGTGAAGAGGCGCTTTGTGAAACGATTGGGAGATTTCGCGGTCCTCAGCGGCAGATGCCGCCGATGTACTCAGCGGTGAAGGTGGGCGGGAGACCGCTCTACAAGGCGGCGAGGGCTGGTGAGACTGTTGACCGGGCGGAGCGGACGATCGTCATTCATGCGCTGGACATTCTTGCTGTCGAGGGTCGGGATGTGACCTTGAATGTCGTCTGCTCAAAGGGCACCTACATACGAACCTTGTGCTCCGACATCGGACAGGCACTGGGCGTCGGCGGACATCTCTATGCGCTCCAGCGCCGTCGTGTAGGGCCGTTGTCGATTGATCACGCATTGACCGTGGCCCAGGCCGAAGCACAAGCGGCGATCGGGACATTGCAGCGGCACCTAATCGGGTTGGATCATGTGCTGGACCAATTGCCGGTTCTTGCGCTGACCGAAGATCAGGTCCGATTGGCGCTGCATGGCGGTGCGGTGTCTCCCGCCGGGATGGAGCGATTGCCAGCCTCCACCGAGCCGGTGTCTGTCCGGCTGCAGAATCAGGCGGGGAAGTTGCTTGCGATCGGCATCCATGATGCGCGCACTGCGGGGCCGATCAAGATTCGCAAAGTATTGACGGAGATTGAGTCGTTGGATTGAATCAGAAAGAGGAGCAAGACCATGGCGTTACTCAAGGAAGCGAAGGCAGGACTGATCAAGGAATATCGGCAGCACGAGACGGACTCCGGATCTCCGGAAGTCCAGATTGCGGTGTTGACCAACCGCATCACGTATCTCACGGAGCATTTTAAGACGCACAAGAAGGACCACCATTCCCGTCGGGGCTTGCTGCAGCTGGTGGGACGGAGACGGCGATTACTGGACTATCTTCGTGGCGTCGATGAGGCGCGGTATCGGGCTGTTATCGATCGACTCGGTATCCGCAAGTAGGCCGCACCCGCGCGGCCCGGCGCCGCCCGCGGCGGCATGGAACGGACGTCGCACAGGTGAACACGGACATAGGCTCACTGACAAACGATTGTCAGGCGTGAGTGGTGCATGATGAGTTGTTCTGGCATGGCGAATGACTCAGCACTCACATGCGTCACACTTCCCGGTGAGCCTATCTCTGTGGGCATCTGTGGGACCTAACAGAGGAGACCCCTAGATGGAGCACACAGTTGAAATCGAGATAGCCGGCCGGATACTCCGGCTGGAAACCGGCCGCGTTGCTAAACAGGCAGACGGATCAATCTGGGCCTCCTACGGAGATACGGTGATCTTGGCAACCGCTGTGGCTGCCCAGACAGCCAAGCCGGGCATCGACTTTCTTCCACTCACGGTCGATTATCAGGAGAAAACATACGCTGCGGGGAAAATACCCGGAGGGTATTTCAAGCGCGAAGGACGGCCGTCGGAGAAGGAGGTTCTCACCAGCCGATTGATCGATCGCCCGCTTCGCCCTCTGTTTCCCGAAGGATATTATTTCGAAACTCAAGTGATCGCCTCGGTGCTCTCTGCCGACAAGACCGGGTCCTCCGACGTCATCAGTATCACAGCCGCCTCGGCCGCGCTCTCCATCTCAAACATCCCGTTTCAAGGGCCGGTTGCCGGCATCAAGATCGGCCGGGTGAACGGGCAGTTCGTTGTGAACCCCGATCTCGAAACCATGGAGAAAAGCGAGCTGAATCTGGTCGTGGCCGGTACAGCCGATGCCATCATGATGGTCGAAGCGGGGGCCAACGAATTGCCCGAATCAACGATGCTGCAGGCGCTTGAATTGGCGCATGCCGAGATCAAGAAGATCGTTGCCCAAATTGCCGAACTGGCCAAGAAAGTCGGGAACAAGAAGCGCGAGGTGAAGGTCGAAGCCATCGATCCGACGCTCGCGGCGAAGGTGAAAGACATGGTCGCGCAGCCTATTCGCGAGGCGATCATGATTCCCAACAAAGCGGCGCGCCAGGAACGGCTGGATCAGGTGTTGGCGCAGGCAGTTGAAAAGCTCAAGAATCCGGAAGCGCCCACAAGTGAACGGCACATCAAGATCGTGTTCCATGGACTGGAGTACACGGAAGTCCGGCACATGATTCTTGAAAAGGGTTCTCGTGCGGACGGCCGAGGCCCTTCGGACATCCGGCCGATCACCTGTGAAGTGGGCGTCCTGCCGCGCACGCATGGATCGGCACTCTTCACGCGCGGTGAAACACAGAGTCTCGCCGTGGTGACGCTGGGCACCACCGACGACGAACAGCGCATTGATGCGTTGGAAGGCGAGTACATGCGGACCTTCATGCTTCATTATAATTTCCCGCCCTTCAGCGTCGGTGAAGCGCGGCCGCTCAGGTCACCAGGCCGGCGGGAAGTCGGGCATGGCGCATTGGCCGAACGGGCATTGAAGCCGGTTATTCCGGGCAAAGACGTCTTCCCGTACACGCTTCGCATTGTCTCGGAAATTCTGGAGTCCAACGGCTCATCCTCGATGGCCACGGTCTGCGGCGGTACGCTGGCAATGATGGACGCGGGCGTTCCGATCAAGGAACCGGTTGCCGGTATTGCCATGGGATTGATCAAGGAAGGGAACGGCGTGATGATCCTGTCCGATATTCTCGGATTGGAAGACCATCTCGGCGACATGGATTTCAAAGTGTGCGGGACCAAGAACGGCGTCACGGCCCTGCAGATGGACATCAAGATCGGCGGCATCACCATGGCACTCATGCAGCAGGCCTTGGAGCAGGCGCGTGCAGGCCGGCTCCATATTCTGAGCCATATGGCCAAAGCGCTCACGGGTGCGCGAGAGAATCTATCGCCGTTTGCGCCGCGTATATATACGATGAAAGTCAAGCAAGACAAGATCCGGGACATCATCGGCCAGGGCGGGAAAACGATCCGCGGGATCCAGGCCGATTGCGGCGTCAAGATTAATATCGAGGATACCGGGATTGTCACGATTGCATCAGCTGATGAAGTGTCGTTGCAGAAGGCCAAGGATATTATCGGCCGTCTGACTGAGGAAGTCGAAATCGGGAAAGTCTATATGGGTACGGTCCGGAAGATCATGGACTTCGGCGCTTTCGTCGAAGTGCTGCCGGGGACGGACGGATTGGTTCATATCTCGCAGTTGGCGCACCATCGCGTAAAGGCCGTGTCTGACGAAGTGGCCGAAGGGGACCAGATCCTCGTGAAGGTGCTGGAGATCGACAAGCAAGGCAAGATCCGGCTGAGCCGAAAAGAAACCATGCCGGCACCGGCCGAAGGCGGTGCGAAGGATCAAGCTGGCGGGTAATTTCCTTGTACCGCAAACGTATTCTCGACAATGGGATCCGCCTGGTCACTGAGCAGATCCCGACGCTCAAATCTGTCACGGTCGGCATGTGGGTGAATGCCGGCTCCCGCGACGAAAGCCCCGCGCAGGCGGGGTATTCCCACTTCATTGAACATATGTTTTTCAAGGGGACGGCCACTCGGTCAGCCACCGATATCTCGCGCGAGATCGACGCGCTTGGGGGCGAGATGAACGCCTTCACCACGCGCGAGACGACCACTTTTTATGTCAAAGTGCTCGATCAACATCTGCCTAAAGCGCTGAATCTACTCTCGGACCTGTTCCACCGGTCCCGATTTGGGCCGAAAGAAATTGAGAAAGAGAAGCAGGTGGTGCTTGAAGAAATCCGCATGGTTCAAGATGATCCGGAGGATTTGGTCCAAGAACTGCACACAGGGCTCGTGATGGGCCGCCATCCGCTGAGCCGGCCGATTCTTGGACAGGAAACGACGATTGCGAGACTGAGGAGGGACGATCTTCTCGACTATATCGGGACTCACTACCGGCCTCAGGAAATGGTGCTCGCGGTTGCAGGAAATTTCGACCAGCGTGGGCTTGAACGGACGATGGCCCGTACATTCGGGAGGCATCGTCCGTCCGTGAGCGCCGCGCCGCGCCGACGTTGGCCACCGGACATCTGCGGCGGCGTTGTGACCAAACGGAAGTCCCTGGAACAGGTACACCTTTGTGTCGGACTGAAGGGGATTCCAGCAGGCCACAAAGACCGCTATGCGGCCTATGTGTTGAACAGCGTGCTGGGGGGAAGCGTCAGTTCACGCCTTTTTCAGGAGATTCGTGAAAAGCGTGGCTTGGCCTACTCGATTTATTCGTTTTTATCCGGTTATTCGGATGGGGGCACGATGACGGTCTATGCCGGAACCCGCGCGCGTGAAGTAGAACGCGTGCTCGATTTGATCCGGCGTGAAGTCAGAAACATGGCGGCGCATGGCATCGAACGGGCGGAACTCAAGCGGACTAAGGACCAGATGAAAGGCAGTCTGATGCTCAGCCTGGAGAGTTCACATAGCCGTATGAACAAGCTGGCGAAAGATGAGCTGATCACGGGGGCCCACACGAGTCTCGAAGAGATGCTGTCGGATATCGATGCCGTCACGGGACAGCGCGTCGCTCACGTTGCGCAGGAGTTGTTCGCGCCGGGCACGATGGCGATTACTGCCTTAGGCCCGCTCTCGTCTCGTCAGGTAGCAGCGTTGCAGTAAAATTGGGCCTGCAACCGATTGATTTGCATAATCTCAGGGCGGTATAGTGCGCCAAATCGGGCGACAAACATTTTCTTGACATAAAATGCCTGATTCGGTACCGTTTCAGCTCCGTTGTCCTGACGGAATATGCGGAACCGTAGCGGGGCGACGAAGGAAAGACATTCAACTGGGTGTGATACGTGCCGCAGTCGTTGGTCTGCGTAGAACATTCTTGAATCATGATTGCTGTTCAAAAGATTACGGGCTTTGTCTTCAATTCTGTACGAAGGAGGGACGAGGTATGAAAAGGAAAATCGTTCTAGCCGCAGTCGCGCTGTTCTCTGCCGTCGGCTTGCTGGCGGTCGAATCTGCCTTGGCTGCCGGTCCGATCGAAAAATTAGGTCTGGCCGATGCGGTCGTCGGTGGAAAGCCGCTCAAGGCTGAAGCCGCTGCGAAGACGCTCCAAGGCCGTGTGTGGTCGCAATGGGCGGATAATCCGGACGGAGAGCTGTTGTTCGGGATTCAATATTGGAATACAGGGGAGCCGTCATCCGGCTCGTCGGGCGGGCGATCATCGACGATGCTGGATGTGAAGCCACCCGATCCATTATTGACCTGCTGTTCCTGGGGATTTGCCGGCGGCACCGAAAAGAATAACTCCTATTCCGGCTGGTACCACGCGGCTACGACCGTGCGGTTAGCCGTGAAGGATAAGGCCCTGATGGATCAAATCATCAAGGCGTCACAGGAACTCGTCGCCATGGAAGTGACCTTGGACGGTCGGACGATCACCGGCTTCAAGGTGATCAAAGGCGACTAAGGAGTAGGCACGAGCGGATTATTCTATCCTCGCATGTGTTTGAAGGAGGACGTGATGATGACCCTGCAGAAACAAAGTGGAGCGGCAATTGCAGCTCTGGCATTGGTAGCCGGTATGGCCTCGACCGCATTGGCTATTGAATCGTTCCAGGAGCGGTTTGAGTGGGGGGACATGAGCAAGCCCACCACGATTCAGGGGCGCGTGATCGTGCTCGACCCCTACGATGAAGCCGTCTGGATCAACGTGTCCGTATACGGCGGACCGGCAGAAAGCGGGTTGTACTGGCAGAAAGTCCATCCCGGTAAGAACTTGAAGTTTTATGCCGACAAAGGCGCATGGGCAGAGTTGAAGAAAATGGGGCGTCCGCATGCGGGGCCGGCCGCGGCGAAGGAAGTGCCTCCGGGCAGCACAACAGACTTGATTGAGTTTGTCGCCACAGAAACCGAACAGAACCACCGGGTGATTTCCTCGGTCAAGAAACTCCCCGAGGTGGCTGGGAACATCGGCAAGCCGCTCAGCATGTCCGCGCTTCGGTTGAAGGAATGTGCGGGAAAGAGCGAGAATGATGCAGCCTGTGCTGGGGCGAAACGCGGGCTCAACACCTCGCCTGTGTCTCCGGATGGAGACAACGTCGGTATGCAATATGATGTGATGCTCCCGGGAGGAAAAACTCTCGGCGGTTTGATTCCCACGACGGCGCAGTACAATCAGCCCCACTGATCGTACGTGCGAGCAGGTATGAAGGCGGTCACTCTTGACTGGGAGTGGCCGCCTTTCTTTTTTCCTGGCGGCCGTTACCCGGTTGGACCATGCGTTGCAGTTCAGCCAAGCGGTTGAGTGCATCGAGTGGTGTCATGGAAAACAGGTCGATCTGTTTAACCTCCTCGATCACGGGATGGGGCTGTGGCAGGGGGGGCGGTGCCTGATCGGGTTGTTCTCGGACTGATCCTGCGATGGAAGACTCCGGCTGTTCCAGCTGCGTCAGGACCGCTTGCGCCCGTTCGATCACAGATCCGGGGAGCCCCGCCAGTTTGGCCACGTGAATACCGTAGCTCCGATCGGCCCCTCCCGCGACAATTTTGCGGAGAAAGACCACGTCCCCATCGCGCTCTTGGACCGCGACCCGATAGTTTTTGATTCCTTCGCGCTGACACTCCAGCTGCACCATCTCATGGTAGTGCGTGGCGAACAGAGTACGCGCGCCGAGGCGCGTCCGGTCATGAATGTATTCCGCCACTGCCCACGCAATGCTGAGCCCATCATACGTGCTGGTGCCACGGCCGATCTCATCCAACAGGATCAGACTTCGCTGCGAGGCGCTATTGAGAATATTTGCGGTTTCTACCATCTCCACCATGAAAGTGCTCAGGCCGCCGGCCAGATTGTCCGAAGCACCTACGCGGGTAAAGATGCGATCCACCAGTCCGATCTGCGCGCTGGCAGCCGGGACAAAACTGCCGATTTGGGCCATGAGGACGATCAAGGCCACCTGTCTGAGGTAGGTGCTTTTACCCGCCATATTGGGTCCGGTTAAGATCAGCAGGCGGTTGTCATTCAGATCCAAGATCGTATCATTGGGAACGAATGCTCGATCGTCGCGAAGCTGTTCGACCACGGGGTGGCGTCCGTTGCGGATGGCGATGCTGCCGCTCTCATCCACCTCAGGCCTCGTGTAACGATTCAGCGCGGCGGTTTCGGCGAGCCCGGCGACGACATCGATCAACGAAAGGCTGCCCGCCATGGCATCCAGACGAGAGGCTTCTTGCGCCAAGCGCCCTCGGAGTTGAGCGAAGATGTCTTGCTCAAGCGCCAGCAATCTGGCCTCCGCTCCAGTCACCTGTTCTTCGAGCGCTTTCAGTTCGGGAGTCATGAACCGTTCGGCATTGACGAGAGTTTGTTTGCGGATGTAGTCGGACGGAACGCGGCTGAGATTGGCCTTCGTCACTTCGATGTAGTAGCCGAACACCTGGTTGTATCTGACTTTCAATGAGTCGATGCCGGTACGTTCACGCTCGTTGAATTCAATCCCGGCGATCCACTGTTTCCCTTCTTTGCTCGCTTTGCGCAGTTCATCGATGCCGGCATGGTAGCCGTCCCTGATGAAGTTTCCGTCGCGAACCGATGGAGGGGCGTCGGGCTGGATGGCGCGCTCGATTATCTCGTACAAGTCGCGCCCGTCATCCCACGACGAGCGGGCCTCAACGAGCAATGCACTCTGAAGCGACGCAAGTCTGGATGCAATTTCAGGCAACACGGACAGGGATTGCTTCAAGGCAAGGAGTTCGCGGGGACCCGCATAGCCCAATACGATACGGCTGCCGAGCCGCGCGATATCCTGCACCTCACGCAGTGCGGCGCGCAGGGCCACACGCTCCTCCAGGCGGTCCTTCAGCTCTCCCACCGCGTCCAGTCTGGTGCGGATCGGTTCGCATTGAATCAAAGGCCTGATCAGCCATTGTCGCAGCAGCCGGCTGCCCATGGCCGTGACCGTACGGTCCAGCACGGCCGCGAGAGCAGTAGAACGCGACTCCGGTGCACTGTCTCCAAAGGCCATCGGTTTGAGGATTTCCAAATTGCGAAGGGTGGCGGCGTCCAGATGCATGGCGTCATGACTTCTGCGAACCATCATTCGCCGAATATGGTCCAGCGGGGCAGCCGGTTGCGTTTCGCGAAAGTAATGCAAGACGGCGCCGGCTGCCTCCAGGCCGACGGTCAGATCCGCGCACCCGAACGCATCAAGCGACTGGACACGGAATTGATCCAGCAAAGACCTCGCACTCTGGCGCCGATCGAACGAAGCGGCTGGTCGTTCGCACACGCGCGTTCCCTTGATTTGATCAAGCCAAGCGGCCGTGTCATGGTCCAGTCCAGCCGGGAATAACACCTCGCGCGGGTCAAGCCTCGCCAGCTCGTCCAGCGCGAGTGCCACCGCCTGTGGACCATGTAATTCCGTCACCCAGAACTCGCCCGTGGAGACGTCAATCGCCGCCAGTCCGATTACCGCCGGCTGCGCCGATACCGGTTGGAGAGACAGTGCAGCAAGATAATTCGATTCGGCCGGGGAAAGCATCTCTGTATCGACGAGGGTACCGGGTGTATAGAGACGCACGACTTCCCGGCGCACCAGCCCCTTGGCCAGCTTGGGATCTTCAACCTGCTCACAAAGCGCGACGGTCCGCCCCGTCTTGAGTAGCTTGGCGATATACCCGGTTGCCGCATGATAGGGGACCCCACAGAGGGGAACCGGATCGGGACTGTGCTTATCACGGGATGTGAGTGCGATCGAAAGGAGTCGTGAGGCCACTTGCGCGTCCTCGTAAAACATTTCATAAAAGTCTCCGACGCGAAAAAACAGGATGGCTTCCGGATAGCCCCGCTTGATGTCCCGATACTGCCGCATGAGGGGGCTTGTGTCCTGGTCAATCATCCGCGACGTCCTGTGAAGGCCCCGGCGACGCCGGGGGGCGGTCGGAGGTGTTCTCGACGGACCGGCGAAGCCGTTCGAGGTCTACTTCGGCCTCTTGCAGCGCCTTCGTTTTCCGTCTCAGCTCGATACGGCTCCGCACCCATGGGGGAAACAGTAAAATGGCTGCAACCAACAGCCCAACCACGAAGCCGGCCATGATGGGCTTGTAGACGGGCGTCGAGGCCTCCAGCAATCCAAAAAAGTATCGAAGGGTGACCTCTTGTTCCTGATTTTGAAGAAAGAAGGCCAGCGAGAGCAGCAAGAGAATGCCGACTAAAATCAATCGAATCATCGAGCCG
>MSXM01000079.1:49000-59938 GCA_002083565.1 Nitrospira sp. ST-bin4
CGGCCGGCGGGCTTGGTCGATGCGGGCCAGCAACGAGCGCGATTGCGGTCCTTTGGCTGCCAACCGTACTGTCCGAGTGGCCGGCGTCCGGTGGGTCAACCGCACTTCCAATCGGTCTTCGGGAAGCAGGGCGAGAAACCGGTCGGCCCACTCGATGGCCACAACCGTTCGGTCGGTGAAATAGTCGGAAAGTCCGATCGATTCGATGTCTGCGTCGGTGCGCAGCCGGTACAGATCGATGTGAATCAGGGGAAGACGGGCTCGGTATTCGTGCACCAATACGAAGGTGGGGCTGCTGACAGAATCGGGCGGCACGCCGAGACCGGCTGCGATGCCCCGGACCATGGCGGTTTTGCCGGCGCCTAATGCGCCGATCAATGCCAGCACGTCCCCTCCTGTCAGGGCGCAGCCGATGGCACGGCCAAGCGACTCAGTTGCAGCGAGGGATGTGAGCACCAGATCCGGCGAAGCCGCATCGGCTTTCCGCCTCGCCCCCGGTGCTTGATCGCTTCTTCTCGCGCGGGATCTCGCTCGGCTAGGTTTCATGGGCGATCTTGACGGCAAAGGGTATCTGCTCAATCAGGTCTCCTGCGATCAGCCCCGCCTGTCCCTTCTCAGCTGCGGCTAGATCTCCGGCACAACCATGCAGGTAGGTCGCCACGCTGGCGGCTTCCCATGACGATAGGCCCTGGGCCAACAGCCCTACGATCATGCCGGTTAAGACGTCGCCCGTTCCCGCCGTTGCCATTCCGGGATTTCCGGTCGGACAAATGGCAGCAGTTCCGTCCGGTCTTGCGACTACGGTTCGGGCGCCTTTCAGGACAACGAATACTCCCCGTTCTCGCGCAAACCTGGCGGCAGTATTGATTCGATCGGCATTGACACTCTGTGGCGTCGCGTCGGTTTCCAGCCGGGCCATCTCTCCAGGGTGGGGCGTGAGGATCGGAGGCGTCTTGCATGCGGTGAGCATCGATGCGCGGCCGGCCAGCGCATTCAGCGCATCGGCATCGAGCACAGCAGGCCGATCAAGTTGCTTAGTCAGCGCTTGCACCAATTCGACTGTTTCCGGATGAGTCGATAACCCAGGGCCGATCGCAATCGCAGTTCTGGCGGCAATAAAAGCGGTGAGCCGGTCGAGCGCCGTACGCGCGAAGGTTCGCGATTTGGTCTCCGGCATCGGGATGGTCATGGCCTCCAGCAGCTTTGCCTCCAACACGTCGTTGACGCTGGAAGGGACCGCGACGGTAACCAGCCCGGCCCCGATTCGAAGGGCCGCTCGCGCAGCCATGGCCGCCGCGCCGGTCTTGCCGACAGAGCCTGCAATGATTCCGGCATGGCCGAACGTGCCCTTGTGGCTGGATGGTCTGCGTGTCGGTAAGGAGGCTCGTACAAAGGCGGGAGTCATCAACATTATTCGGCTTGTGACGGCATCGATGTAGGCTGAGGGAATGCCGATATCGACGATTCTGATAGGCCCGGCCAGATCGACCCCATGATTCTGGTACAGCCCCAGTTTAGGAAGCCCGAACGTCACGGTGAGGGAAGCTTTGACGGCGCGGCCGAGTATGGCGCCAGTGTCGGCATGAAGACCGGATGGAAGATCGACGGCTACGACCGGTCGTCCAGATTCATTGATGTTGTCGATCGCGTCGCCATAGCGTCCTATGACATCGGAGGACAGGCCGGTTCCGAGCAGTGCATCAATGAGAATGTCGCTCTCCCGGAGAAGCGGGAGCGTTTGGCTCGCTGAGCGATAGGGCTGCACGGCCGACTTGCCGGCCGCGCGGACGAATTGCCGATACATCGTCGCGGCGTCGCGGCTCAATTCGGCGATGGGCGTCATGGTAAGGATTCGAACGTGGGCCTGACGACGGCGAAGCAGCCGGGCCACGACAAATCCATCGCCGCCGTTATTGCCTTTTCCGCAGAGGATGGTGATGCGCTTCCCACGCGCGGAACCAAACACGTGCTCGAGGTTGGTCACGAGGCCAGAGCCTGCGCGTTCCATCAATACAGTTCCAGGGACACGGGCTTCGCCGATCGTCCGGCGATCGAGTTCCTGCATCTGCGCGCCGGTGACGATCTTTGTCATTGTGGTCCTGTGGCGAGCGTAGAATAGCGAAGAAGGTCGGTGCAGCCGCTTGCCTGTGTTCGCATCGCTTCGCCGCCGCGACGGAAGTCGAAGAAAGTCATGGCATAGCCCTCACGCGCGTGATGACCTGGCGGCGCCGCAGGCAGATCGATGGCATGGTGGTCAACCGAGCAAGGCCTTCATTTCCTTCACGGCCTGTTCGAGGCCAACGAGGACGGCCCGCGCGATAATGCTGTGCCCGATATTGTATTCGACGATTTCCGGAATGTGGGTCAAGCGCTTGACGTTGCGATAATTCAATCCGTGCCCGGCGTTGACGCCGATGCCCAGCTTGTATGCCAGTTTTGCCGATTGGGTGATGGCCTCGAATTCTGCGTCGGCTTCCTTGGAACGGGTGGCGTTCGCATAGCGGCCGGTATGCAGCTCTACGAAATCCGCCGACACTTTATGTGCGGCCCTGATCTGATTGAGGTCGGGTTCAACGAAGACGCTCACCGGGATACCGCCATCATGCAGGAGCGTGATGATTTTCTGGATCTGCTCGCGCTGTCCCGCCACGTCCAATCCACCCTCGGTGGTGAGTTCCTGCCGTTTTTCCGGGACAAGAGTAACCAGATCCGGTTTGACGGTGAGTGCGATCTTGGCCATCGCATCGTCCGCCGCCATTTCCAGATCGAGCTTCGTGCGGATGATGTCGCGCAAGAGCTGAAGGTCCCGGTCTTGAATGTGCCGGCGATCTTCGCGCAGATGGACAACCAGTCCGTCTGCTCCCGCAAGTTCGGCAAGAACGGCGGCAGCCAACGGATCGGGGTCGTTCCCTCCTCGCGCCTGCCGCAATGTTGCGACATGATCGATATTGACGCCCAGCCGGGCCACGGCTCCTCCGTCCGGTCTGTGAAGTGCAAGGCAAAATACGACAACGATGAGGTAATACTAATCGGTATTAGTAGCAGAAAGAAGAGAGAGGGAGCAAGAACAGACTCGTTCACATTGAACCCAAACCGGACGGCCAGGGTTGGGGGGGCGATGAATTCGGAACCCCACAGAATCACGGGGTAAATTGACTCGAGTGGGGCCCTCCATTAGAATAGGCCTTTCTCAGCGGCTCTCTCGTGAAGTGACCAAGAGGAAACGTTGAGCATCACCGAGAACGTCAGAGGAGGGTCATGGGGCTAGGCGACGGGTTTTATCGAATCAAACGACTCCCTCCGTATGTCTTTGCGCAAGTGCAATCGCTCAAGCTTGAAGCTCGGCAGCGCGGCGACGATATCATCGATTTCGGCATGGGGAATCCAGACCAGCCGACACCGCCGCACATCGTCGAGAAGATGATCGAGGCAACCCGGAAGAGCAAGAACCATCGGTATTCGGCTTCACGTGGAATCACGAAGCTGCGGCACGCGATCTGCGGGTGGTACAAGCGAAATTACAATGTGGATCTGGACCCTGAGACGGAAGCCATCGTCACCATCGGGTCCAAGGAGGGACTGGCCCATCTGGCGTTGGCCACAATCGGCCCCGGTGACGTGGTGTTGACTCCGACGCCGACCTATCCGATCCACATGTATAGTTTCATCATCGCGGGCGGCGAAGTCCGTGGGATTGAACTGCGCCAGGACAGTGATTTTTTTGAAGACCTGACGCGCGTCTATCGCCAGACATTTCCGCGCCCGAAAATCCTCGTTATCAATTTTCCGCACAATCCGACTACTGCCGTTGTGGACCTCGAGTTTTTCAAAAAGATCGTAGCCTTCGCCAAGGAGCACAACGTCATCGTTATCCACGATTTGGCGTATGCCGATCTGGTGTTCGACGGCTACAAAGCGCCGAGTTTTCTTCAAGTGCCCGGTGCGAAGGACATTGGAGTGGAGTTCTATACCCTCTCCAAAGCGTACAACATGCCCGGCTGGCGGGTGGGATTCTGTGTGGGCAATCGCGAGGTCGTGGGCGCGCTGGCAAAGATCAAGAGCTATTTGGACTATGGTATTTTTCAGCCCATTCAAATCGCCAGCGTGATCGCGCTGAACGGGCCACAGGAGTGCGTCAAGGAGACGGTCTTGCGCTATCAAAAACGGCGTGACGTGCTCGTCGGCGGACTGAATCGTATCGGCTGGCAGGTGGCGAAACCGAAGGCCACGATGTTCGTGTGGGCGCACATTCCCCTTTCCTATCGCCATATGGGGTCCCTTGAGTTTTCAAAACTCCTGCTCAAGGAAGCAAAAGTTGCGGTCTCTCCCGGGATCGGGTTCGGGGAGGGCGGTGATGAGTATGTGCGGTTCGGATTGGTGGAAAATGAGCATCGCACACGCCAAGCAGTGCGGGGGATCCGCAAAGCGCTCAAACTCGACGGAGCGGAAGAATGATGACTCGCATCGGGGTCGGCATCATAGGATTCGGCACGGTGGGCACCGGCGTTGCGAAGGTTCTGCTCGACAATGCGGCGCTCATTCGGCGCCGGGTCGGCGTGCCGGTCGAGTTGGTCCGCATTGCCGATTTGGATATCACGCGGGATCGCGGAATCCTGCTGCCATCGGGGATCTTGACGACCGATGCGAAGCAGGTGATTCACGATCCTGCCGTTGACATCGTCATTGAATTGATCGGCGGATACGACACCGCCAAGCGCGTCATTCTGGAGGCGATGGCTGCGGGTAAACAGGTGGTCACGGCGAACAAGGCGCTTCTGGCCCTCCACGGAGAAGAAATTTTTGAGGCCGCGTCGCGCCAGGGCGTGGATGTGGGATTCGAAGCCAGCGTGGGCGGCGGGATTCCCGTCGTTCGGGCGCTGATGGAAGGCCTTGCAGGCAATAGGATCGAATCCATCTATGGCATCATCAACGGGACATCGAATTACATTTTATCGAGGATGACCCGCGAGGGAGAAAGTTTCGACTCGGTACTCAAGGATGCACAGCAAGCCGGATATGCTGAAGCGGACCCGACGTTCGACGTGGCGGGGATCGATTCGGCGCACAAACTGGCCATTCTCGTGAGTCTGGCCCACGGCACGCCGGTCAATTGCAAGGAAATCTATACCGAAGGGATCACGCACATCACGCCGACCGATATCGCGTATGCCAAGGAATTTGGTTTTACGATCAAGCTCCTGGGTATTGCGAAGCTCGCTGACGGTGAAGTGGATGCCCGTGTGCACCCCACGATGGTGCCGTCTGTGTCTCCCATCGCGCAGGTCGACGATGTCTACAACGCCATTCAATTGGTCGGTGACGCAGTCGGTGACGTCGTGTTATACGGCCGAGGGGCCGGATCGATGCCGACCGGGAGCGCCGTGGTAAGCGACGTGATTGCCATCGGCCGCAATCTGCTCAAGGGCGCGGTCGGCCGTGTGCCGGTTGCATCGTTTCGCCAGGATCAGCGCCGGGCGTTGCGTATGAAACCGATAGAAGAAATCAGTTCGCTCTACTATCTGCGATTCATGGTCGTCGATCGCCCCGGCGTCTTGGCGCAGATTGCCGGTGAACTGGGCCGTTGCGGCATCAGTATTTCGTCGATGTTGCAGCAGGGACGTCGGGAAGGGCAAACGGTGCCGGTGGTGATCAAGACGCACATGGCCCAGGAGCGCGATGTGCAAACGGCGCTTCGTGACATCAACCGCAAAGCCTTCGTGTCTGAACCCGCGACGCTCATTCGGGTGGAAGGCCGAGACGAGTGAATGGACGAGTGATCGGATGAATCGCTGGCGCGGCATCATCGAGGAATATCGCAAGTTTCTTCCCGTCTCGGAGAAGACGCCGGTCATCAGCTTGGCGGAAGGCAATACGCCGCTCATTCGTGCGGCGCGACTGGCTAAGGCGATTGCGCCCGGAGTCGACCTGCATCTCAAATTCGAGGGCATGAATCCAACCGGCTCGTTTAAAGACCGCGGCATGACGATGGCAATCTCGAAGGCGGTCGAACAAGGCGCGCGGGCCGTGATGTGCGCCTCGACCGGCAACACATCCGCTGCCGCCGCCGCCTACGGCGCTCGCGCGGGGTTGGCCGTCTATGTGCTGATTCCCGCCGGAAAAATTGCGATGGGAAAACTTTCCCAAGCGATGATGCATCAAGCCACGGTGATTCAAATCGAAGGAAACTTTGATCAGGCGCTTACGCTCGTCAAGGATCTTTCGGCCGCCCATCATATCGAGCTGGTGAATTCCCTGAATCCATTCCGGATCGAAGGCCAGAAAACGGCCGCGTTCGAGGTGTGCGATCAACTCGGCGACGCGCCGACGTTCCATGTGCTGCCGGTCGGCAATGCGGGGAACATTACGGCCTATTGGAGAGGGTATCAAGAATATCGCGCGGCGAGTCAAACGACGAAACGTCCGCGCATGATGGGATTTCAGGCTTCCGGAGCGGCTCCGATTGTGCTGGGAAAGATCGTGGAGGAGCCACAGACGGTTGCGACGGCGATTCGCATCGGAAACCCGGCCAGCTGGTCGGCGGCGCTGAGGGCAGTCGAGGAATCCTCCGGCGCGATTGATATGGTGACCGATGAAGAAATCCTCCAGGCCTATGCGGCAGTAGCGGCCACAGAGGGGGTCTTTTGCGAGCCGGCTTCCGCTGCCTCAGTCGCAGGGGTGGCCAAATTACATCGGGCCGGGATATTGCGAGAAGGCGATACGGTGGTATGCACCTTGACCGGGCATGGCTTGAAAGATGCCGATACTGCGATCAGCGTGTCGAAGCAACCGTTGACCGTGAAGGCGACACGTGAGGATGTCGCACGTCTCTTGCGGATGTGAGCATGGTGCAGGTCTGATGAAATATGTGATCGTGCATGCCGGTGGAATGGCTGATCAACCTCGTCAAGAACTGGGTGGTCGTACACCGCTTCAGGCTTCCTCAACCCCCCATCTCGACCGGCTGGCCCAGAGCGGAGAGCTGGGACGGCTTGTGATTCCCGCTGACGGGTTGCTCTATGGAAGCGGATTGAGCAGTACGGCGATTCTTGGCTATGACCCCAAGAAATATTATCAAGGGCCAGGTCCGCTTGAGGCGGCCAGCTTGGGAGTCTCCGTAACGGAACATGATGTTGCGTACCGGTGCACGATGGTGACTGTGAGGCCGGAAGGCGGGAAGACCGGCGGCGAGATCAAGAAATTGGGCCACCATGTGATATTGGACGATGCCACGGCCGGATTGATCGACACGGAAGAGGCCCGCGAATTGATCGAGGCGATCAATGAGCAGCTTGGGTCCGAGACCATCCAATTTTATCCTGGAGCAGGCCATCGCCATCTCATGGTATGGGTCAATGGCAAGTCACGGGCGGTCTGCGTCGATCCCAAGACGGTCCTCGGCCGGTCCATCGCGGATGCGTTGCCCACCGGTGACGGCGCCGACATACTTCGGAAGCTCATGGACGCCGCGCACCTGATTTTGCGAGATCATCCCGTGAACGATGAGCGGGTCGCGGCAGGCAAGAAACCGGCAAACTGTGTGTGGCTGTGGGGTGAAGGGCGGGCTGTGATGTGGCCGAGCCTGCCGGAAAAGTATCGTATCAAGGGTGCGGTTGTGGCCACGAGCGATGTTCAGCGGGGCGCCGGAATTTGTGCCGGCCTCGATGCGGTGGATCCCGATCAACTTACAGCAGGGGACCTCCGCGAGAAGGCGGCGATGGTATTGGCGGAGTGCGCCAAGAAAGATTTTGTCTATGTGCATGCCGGGCTGGCGGACGAAGTCGTTCACAGCTCCGATCCCAACGCGAAGGTTCGCGGCATCGAAGCGTTCGATCGAGATCTCGTCGGGCCCGTGATCGACGGATTGGCCAAACAGGGGCCCTACCGTTATCTGGTCATATGCGATCATGGCGATGCGTCGCAAGGTCCTGCCTTCTATGTTTTTGGAGAAGGAGGCGGCAAAGGATCAGCACCGGCCGGCCGGCGGTTTACCGAGTCCGATGCCCAGGCTGCAGAGACGCCCGCCCGCGATGCCACCAAGTTCGTCAACAAGCTCTTTGCGAACGGGTGAAGACGGTGGCCTTGATTGTCCAAAAATATGGAGGCACGTCGGTTGGATCGATCGAGCGGATTCACCGGGTCGCTGATCGGGTCTTACGGGCTCAGCGGGAGGGGCATCGGATCGTGGTGGTGCTGTCCGCCATGAGCGGCGAAACCGATCGCTTACTCAAGCTGGCGCATGAGGCGACACCGGTTCCGGATGAGCGCGAGTTGGACATGCTGCTCTCGACCGGAGAGCGGGTCACGATCGCTCTGCTGGCGATGGAATTGCGCGGGCGGGGGATCAATGCGCGGTCCTATACGGGCCGGCAAGTCGGCATCATTACCGACAGCGCGCATACCAATGCCCGTATTGCGCGGGTGACAGCGGATCGGATTCGCGAGGCGCTGGAGGAGGGTGTGATCCCTGTTGTGGCTGGTTTCCAAGGGATCAACGAACAGTCTGATGTGACGACGCTGGGCCGCGGAGGGTCCGATCTGTCCGCCGTCGCGCTGGCCGCGGCGTTGAAGGCGGACCGCTGCGTGATCTTTACCGACGTCGATGGCGTCTATACGGCGGACCCCAATATCGTACCGGCAGCGAGACGGATCGATAAAATCTCGTACGAAGAGATGCTCGAAATGGCCAGCCTCGGGGCCAAAGTGCTGCAGACCAGATCGGTCGAGTTTGCAGCCAAGTTCAGCGTGCCGGTGGAGGTGAATTCGAGCTTCAAAGAAGGAAAGGGGACCCTCGTGACGAAGGAAGATACGGACATGGAAGCGGCGGCAGTGGCCGGGGTCACAGGAGACCGCAATCAGGCGAAAATCACGATCGTCGGTGTGCCGGACAAACCCGGGATCGCCGCGCGGATTTTCGGCATCGTGGCGGAGGCCCATATCAACGTCGATATGATCATCCAGAATATCAGTCAGGCAGCCATGACGGATCTTTCGTTCACGGTGCCACGGGCGGATCTCAAGAAGGCTGTGCCGATCATTCAAGCCGCGGCCAAGGAGATCGAAGCCAAATCAGTGTCAGTGACCGAGGCAATCGCAAAAGTCTCGCTCATCGGAGTGGGGATGCGATCTCACTCGGGAGTCGCGGCAAAAATGTTCGAGGTGCTCGCGCGCGAGGGGGTCAATATCATGATGATCAGCACGTCAGAGATCAAGATCTCCTGCGTGATCGATGAAAAGTACCTTGAGCTGGCCATGCGCTCCCTGCACTCGGCATTCGGTCTCGATCAGAGATAGGTGCTTCGCATCCGAATTCAATCACGCGCATGAAGTGAGTCTCGACAGATTGACAGTTCACCTGGTACCCTCTCTCCCCATGGCTCGAAAAACCGCATCGTCTCGCGCTCCTCGCGCCGCTCATCCACCTCACCCGTCTCTTCAACCGAGCCTGCCGGCCGGTCGGGAGGCGGCATTGGAAATCTACGATACCACGCTGCGCGATGGCGCGCAGGCCGAGGATGTCAGTTTCTCGGTCGAGGACAAGGTTCGTGTCGCGCAGAAGCTGGACGAATTAGGTGTCCATTTCATCGAAGGCGGCTGGCCAGGGGCGAATCCCAAAGACATTGAATTCTTCCGGATCATCAAAACTATTCCGCTCAAGCATGCCACCGTCATTGCGTTCGGGTCGACGAGGAAAGCCAGCCACTCCGTCGGCAAGGACCCCAATCTTCAGGCGCTCCTTGCCGCCGACACGAAGACGATCACACTGTTCGGGAAGACGTGGTCATTGCACGTCACCGATGCGCTGGGCATTTCGTTGGCCACCAATCTTGAATTGATCGGCGATTCCGTCGCCTACCTGCACAGCAAGGGGCGCCGGGTGTTTTACGATGCCGAACATTTTTTCGACGGCTATAAGACGAATCCCGACTATGCGCTCAACACCATCCGCAAGGCGGTGGAAGCCGGGGCGGAACGGGTGATTCTCTGCGATACCAACGGCGGCACGATGCCCTGGGAGATCCGCACCATCTGTGAGATCGTACAGCGTGAGTGCCGGGTGCCGTTGGGGATCCATGCCCATAACGATTGTGATATGGCGGTGGCGAACTCATTGGTGGCGATCGAGACGGGCATCGTGCAGGTGCAGGGGACGATCAACGGCATCGGGGAACGGTGCGGGAATGCGAATCTCTGCTCGATCGTTCCCAATTTGGAGCTGAAGATGAAGCGTCCGGCGCTGACGGACCGCTTGAGCCACTTGAAAGAGGTGTCAGGATTCGTGACCGAGATCGCCAATCTCATGCCCAATAAGCATCAGCCCTACGTCGGCGATTCAGCCTTCGCGCACAAGGGTGGGGTGCATATCCATGCCGTGCTGAAAAACCCGGCCACCTATGAACACGTCGATCCGGCGAAGGTCGGCAACCGGCAGCGTGTGTTGGTGTCCGATTACGCAGGGCGCAGCGGTCTCTTGGACAAGATCGAGGCCTTTGGTATCAAGTTGTCAAAAGACCATTCCAAGGTGCATGAGCTCATCGAAACCCTCAAAGAGCGTGAAAGCCAGGGGTATCAGTTCGAAGGAGCGGAGGGATCGTTTGAGTTGCTCATGCGGAAAGCGATGGGGAGCCATAGGCCCGCCTTTCAACTTCTGGGGTTCCGCGTCATCGTTGAGAAGAAACAGGACAACGGCGCTCCGCTATCGGAAGCGACGGTCATGGTCAAGGTCGGCGATGCGGTGGAACATACGGCTGCCGTAGGAGCCGGGCCGGTCAATGCGCTGGACCATGCCTTGCGCAAATCTTTGGAGCAATTTTATCCCCAGCTCAAGGAAGTCAAACTCCTCGATTATAAAGTGCGTGTCCTGGCGGCGAATAAAGGCACTGAATCCAAGGTCCGCGTCCTGATCGAATCGGGAGATCACAAAGATAAGTGGGGAACGGT
>MSXM01000079.1:59957-60146 GCA_002083565.1 Nitrospira sp. ST-bin4
GGGGTCTCAGAGAACATCATCGAGGCCACCTGGCAGGCCCTTGCAGACAGTATCGAATACAAACTGCTTACAAAAAAATAGCTGCATGCGTCGAGAATCGGCCCAATTTATTCTTGACAGGATTCATAACCTCACGTAACTTAAGCAAAACTCGCTGATGCAAGACGGAGGATTTTGGGATGGGCGCCA
>MSXM01000080.1:0-7640 GCA_002083565.1 Nitrospira sp. ST-bin4
ATCGCAGGAGCCGGTGTTGCAGGGATTCCCGAAGCAGGAATGATTATCATGCCGCTGGTCCTCACCGCCGCCGGTCTGCCGGACGAGGTGATCCTGGCGGCGATTCCACTCATTATGACCGTGGATTGGATCATCGCCCGTGCCCGCTCTGCCGTGAACGTCATGAGCGACATGCTCGTGGCGATCTTGCTTGATGCGGGACAACGGACAGCCCTCCACAAGTGACCGCACCCGGACCTGTTCTGCGCGGGCTTCTCGCATTCCGTCGGGCCGCCCTGTATGCTCGGCATCACTATGGCTCGCTGGTTACTTCCAAAACAGGACCCCTGGTCTACGCCGTTCGCCGAAACGTTGTTGTCGCAATTATCGTTGGCACCGGGCCTGCACATTCTCGACGTCGCATCGGGACATGGCATTCCCGCCTTCTATCTCGCCGAGCAGGTCGGGTCAACGGGACGGGTGCTTGGCATCGATCTCAGCGCAGGCCAAGTCGCCCGTGCCCGGGCCATTCAAGGGACACAGCTCCCTTGGTTGTCGTTCGCATGCCACGATGTCCGCACGTTGCCGGATGAATTGCCCCTGTTCGATCGCATCACCGGAAACCTCTCCGTCATGTTTTTCCGTCCCAACCGCGAGGAGACCTTGCACGGATTGATCCGCCATCTGCGGCCCGGCGGCCAGCTGGTGCTGACCTTTCCGTCGCTCGGCACGTTCGACTCGCTCTGGCAACGGGTCGATCGTGAATTGCTTCGGCGAGGCCACAGCGCAGAGCGGGAACGTTTCCATGTTTATCTGGCCGAGCGGCCTTCAGCGAAAGATGCCCGCCGGTGGCTTTCGGCTTTCGCGATGATCGGCATTGCGGTGATTGAACAGCCGTTGGAAGTAGTCAGTGGGCCAGGCCGGGCTTTTCTGAATCATCCGTTGCTCCGTGGTGGATTCCTGGACGACGTGTACGAATGTTTCGAGGATCAAAGGCAGGCAGACGACATGATGAGGGCGATCTCGGCGGACCTGGCCAGTTTCAGCCCGCTTATCGCCCTGCGCTGCGTGATGTCGGGCTGGAAGGCTGCCGCGCACTAGGGTGCTCTTCGTTTGGCCTTCGCCGTCGGAGGGGCGGTGAGGGGATCGTCTGGCCAGTGATGCTTGGGATAGCGGCCGCGCAGTTCTTTCCGCACATCGTGGTAGGTGTTGCGCCAGAACCCGGCCAGATCTTGGGTGACTTGAACCGGCCGTTTGGCCGGCGACAGCAGATGCAGCATGACGGGAATCCTGCCGCCTGCCACACGGGGTGTATCCTGGCAGCCGAACAGTTCTTGGAGCCGCACGGCCAGTACGGGCATCTCAGAGCCCTCGTAATCGAGTCGGACATGGGAGCCGCTCGGCACGGTGAGATGAGTTGGGGCGAGACGGTCCAGTTGATGTCGCTGCTCCCACGTCAGCAACGCATGGAGCGGCGTGGCGAGATCCATCCGCCTGACGCGATCCAGGGTGGTGATGCCGGTGAGATAGGGACCGAGCCACTGATCGATGGTGTGCAACAAGGTCTCATCTGACAGATCGGGCCAGCGCGACTCACTTCCATCGGCTCGGCGGAGTAACTGGACGCGGGCACGCCATTGCTGCAACTCCGGCGTCCAGCCCAGCGCGGCCAGTCCTGACTGCCGAACTCCCTGAGCGAGTGCAGTTGCGATCTGCGAGGGATCGGGCTTCGAGAGAGGCTGTTGTGAGAGTACGAGTGATCCTAAGCAGTGTTGTCTCGTCGCCCGCACACTTTGGGTCTTGTCATCCCATGCCACTGCTTCAGTCTCCACGATATGCTTTTCATACAGGTCCGCCAAGGCAGTCCTCGATACCGGTGCGGCCAGATCGATGCGGGCCCATTGTTGGCCGCCGTCCAACTCAGCAATGACGATGTAGTCTTCCGTGCCGAGCGGGTCGGGGCCGGCAAAGGAAGCGCCGCGTCCATTGGCCATCAGATATCGTGACTCGCCGCCGTCCTGCCGCTGGGCGATCCGGTCAGGATAGGCCAGCGCCAGCAGGAGCCCCACCTGATCGAGTTGGTCCTTTGTATTTGACCGTTCTGCCGTTGTGGTGCGGGCGAGCTGCCGGCGCCAGAGATCTGCCGTCCGTTTGATACGCTGGGCGGCGCCACGATCGATCGTCGCGCCGCCGGCAGGATCCTGTTGCCCATACAGGGCATCAAGTCTGATCCGGAGATCGGCATTCCGACGCCCCTGATGGTGTCGGAATATATCGCGTTCACTCAGGAGTGCCGCGATGTCGCAGGCGAGAGTCGCCATGCTCAGAGACTGCGCCCTGAGAATCATATGTGCAAGGCGGGGATGCAGCGACAGTTCGGCCATCGCTCGTCCGTGAGGAGTAATGACGCCATTGGAATCCAGGGCGCCTAATCGGGTCAACAATTCTCTTGCCTGTGTGACCGCTCCCGAAGGGGGAGGGGTCAGCCAGGATAGTTCAGAGGGATCGCGGACGCCCCACAGCACAAGTTCCAAGACGAGCGGGGTAAGATCGGCTTCCAGTATTTCCGGAGGTCGGCGAGGAGTGAGGGATAGTTGCTCCCGCTCGGTCCAGAGGCGGTAACAGATCCCCGGTTCCAGGCGTCCGGCTCGACCACGCCGTTGCTCAGCGGAGTCCTGAGTGACACGACTGGTCTCCAATCGGGTCAAGCCAGAGCGGGGATCGAACCTCGGGGCGCGTAACTGCCCCGCATCGATCACGACACGCACACCGTCGATCGTCAGGCTGGTTTCGGCGATCGATGTTGCCAGCACGATTTTTCTAACGCCTGGTTTGGCAGGTTCGATGGCGGCGTCCTGTAACGCTTGTGGCAAATCGCCGTGAAGCGGCGCGACAAGTATGTTCGGCCCAAGGGCTGCGTCGAGCAGCGTCCGTTCGATCCGCCGAATTTCCGCCATGCCAGGCAGAAAAACCAAGAGACTTCCCTGTTCGTGTGCGAGCGCCCGTCGGATAATTTGGGTGACGGCGAGGTCGAGACGGGCGGAAACCGGCTGGTCCAGATAGCAGGTTTCGACCGGAAACATCCGGCCGTCGCATCGGATCGTGGGTGCCTGGCCGAGCAGTAATCCGACCGGTCCGCAGTCCAACGTAGCCGACATGACAAGCAGGCGAAGATCCATACGAAACAGCCGTTGTGTTTCCAGGCAAAGCGCCAACCCTGTATCTGCCTGCAGGCTCCGCTCGTGAAATTCGTCGAACAGGACCATCGCGTAGGCCTCAAGCGACGGATCATGCTGGAGCAGGCGCGTGAGAATTCCTTCCGTGACCACCTCGATTCGCGTCCTTGGTCCAACCTTCGTATCCAGCCGCATCCGGTAGCCAACCGTTTCACCGACTGATTCATTGAGTGTGACGGCCATCCGATGGGCTGCTGCACGGGCGGCCAGTCGGCGCGGCTCCAGCATGAGGAGTTTCTTGCCGTGGAGCCAGGAGGCGTCGAGGAAGGCCAGCGGGATGCGAGTGGTTTTGCCGGCTCCGGGAGGCGCGGTTAAGACCGCATTAGGCCTATCCCGAAGAGTTCGCAGGATTTCCGGTAGCACGGCTTCTATTGGCAAGCTGGACATGGTAGGGTTCAGCACTCCTTGCGAAGTGAGACTGTACCAGACTTGCAAGGATAAGGGAGCGTTTTTCGGGCATGGCACTGTATCGATGGACGGAAGCAAAACCCACGGATCCAGGCTGGTATTGGTTTCGTGGGCAGGCCCATGAAGCAGATCCGTTCATCGTGTTGGTAGATGCCGTGGGGCAGTTCCAATGGCCGGACGGCGGATATCAAGAAGTCGCACTGGCCAAAGGGGAGTGGGCAGGGCCGATCGAGGAACCAGAAGAATAGCTGAATATCATCCGGTCGTCCATCTTGCCTGCTGCCAGCGCACACAAGTCAATGACGCATAGGAATCACATAGAAAGGTAGCACTGCTTGTCTACGAAACACGATAGTACACAGGAACCCACGACACCGGCGGCGACCGGATTTTCTCCGGGCTTTGCGGCGTTGGGCTTGGAAGCGTCCTTACTGGCCACCTTGGATGCGCTGGGGTATGAAGAGCCGACACCCATACAACGGGAAGCAATCCCTCCGCTCTTGGCCGGCAAAGACTTACTGGGCCAAGCCGCAACCGGAACGGGCAAGACCGCTGCATTTGCGCTGCCGCTCCTTCAGCGCATCGCGCATGGGGTCAAACAACGTCCCGCTGCACTGGTCTTGGTGCCGACCCGTGAGTTGGCGATTCAAGTCGGAGAGGCCGTTCAGCGGTATGGCAAGGAATTGCGTATTTCGGTGCTGGCCTTGTACGGCGGGCAAGCGATCAGTCCACAGTTCCATGCGTTGAAGCGAGGCGTTGACGTGGTTGTGGCGACACCGGGACGGGCGCTCGATCACATTCGCCGCCAGACGTTGAAGCTCGCGCATGTGCAAACCGTGGTTCTGGACGAAGCTGATGAGATGCTCGACATGGGTTTTGCCGATGATCTCGATGCGATCCTGCTTCAAACGCCGGCAACTAAACAGACGGCCTTGTTTTCAGCGACGATGCCTCCGCGCATCAAGTCGATTGCGCACCGACATCTCAAACATCCCGTTGAGATCACAATTGCAAAGGAACCGGTAAAGGCCGGGACTGCGCCAAAAGTTCAACAAACGGCCTATGTCGTGGCAAGACAGCATCGCGGCGCAGCCCTGGCTCGTATATTGGATGTGGCTGGCCCGAAGTCTGCGCTGGTGTTCTGCAGGACTCGTGTGGAGGTAGATGAAGTCACCGCGATGTTGAACGGGCGGGGCCGCCGGGCCGAAGCCATTCATGGAGGGATGAGCCAGCAGCAGCGGGATCGCGTGATGAATGCATTCCGATCAGGCCAAACAGAACTTTTAGTCGCCACCGATGTCGCCGCGCGCGGCCTCGACATTCCGCACGTTTCACATGTGATTAACTTCGATTTGCCCTCTTCCGCCGAGGTCTATGTGCATCGAATCGGCCGAACCGGCCGGGCCGGTCGTGAAGGAGTCGCCATCACTATCCTCGATCCGCGCGAACAACGTCTTTTACGAAGCATCGAAATTCATACGAAGTCCAAGGTGATCGTTGCACAGGTTCCGACCGTCGCAGATCTTCGAGCTACCAGGCTGGAACGGACTAAGACAGCCGTGAAGGAGATCCTGGATGCAGGAGAATTAGAACCGTTTCTGGCTGTCGCTGAGGCGCTGGCGGGAGCCGGACGCCCGATTGAGGTGGCGGCTGCCGCGATGAAATTGATCCATCGCGCGCAGGGTGGCGAACAATCAGAGCAAGAGATCCCGGGTCCGCTCAGCCGCGCTCCTGAGCCCTATCGGCCTCAGCCCCGGTCTGCACCCTATCAGGCGGGACGCCATTCGTCTGGAGATCGTCCAGGACGTCTCATTATGCGGCCGGGGACGAGGCCACCAGCAGGGAGGACAACGCAGAGTGCCGGCGAACCAGGAATGGCACGTTTGTATGTGGGGGCGGGGCGAGAGTCGGGCATCAGACCCGGTGATCTGGTCGGTGCCATTGCAAACGAAGCCAAGGTTAACGCCGGCGTGATCGGTGCTATTGAAATCGAAGAGCGGTTTTCGATCGTGGATGTTCCGGCCGGGATGGCCAAGGGAATCCTGGAAGCGCTCAGCCGGTCCCGTATCAAAGGGCGAAAGGTCCCGGTGCGTGTCTTCAAGGACTGACGGCTGGCAATCGTGAATCAACCAGTGAGGGCAGGGAGGCCATGAACACACGTACGGTAACTCCAGTGAAGATTCTGCAACTCGGTACTGGGTTTTGGGGTTCAAAGACGTTATTGAGTGCGGTCGAGCTAGGTCTGTTCACGGAGTTGGCCAAAGGTTCGCTTGATGCAGCCACACTGGCTAACCGGTTGCATCTTCATCCTCGTAGCGCGCGTGATTTCTTTGATGCGCTGGTGGCGCTGGGCATGTTGAACCGAACCGGCACGCGCTATGGCAATACCCCGGAAACCGCCCGGTTCCTCGACCGCAACAAACCTTCTTATGTCGGCGGCATTCTGGAAATGTGCAACGCGCGGCTTTATCCGTTCTGGTGGACATTGACGGAAGGGCTTCGCACCGGCAAGCCGCAGAACGAAGTCAAAAGCGGGGGAGACTTTTTCAGGACATTGTATGCCGACCCTGAGAGACTCACTGGATTTCTCAAGGCCATGACCGGCATCAGTATCGGCTCGGCGCAAGTCATTGCCAAAAAGTTTCCCTGGAAGAAATACAAAACATTTGTGGATGTTGGTTGCGCTCAGGGCGGAGTGGCGGTCGAGATTGCCCTTGGGCACAAGCATCTGAACGGTGTCGGGATGGATTTGCCGGTTGTGCAACCGGTGTTTGAATCCTATGCGCAGGAGCGAGGAGTTGGGAAGCGGCTCCGATTCCATCCGGGGGACTTCTTCAAAGATCAGCTGCCGACGTGTGACGTCATCGTCATGGGCCATATTCTCCACGACTGGAATTTGGACGAGAAGATGATGCTGCTTCGTAAGTCATACGAGGCGCTCACACCGGGCGGGGCATTGATTGTCCATGAAGCGCTTATCGACGACGAGCGCAAGAAGAATGCATTTGGACTGTTAATGAGTCTCAATATGCTGATCGAAACCCACGGTGGATTCGACTTTACCGGCGCAGATTGCCGTAAATGGATGAAAGAGACCGGGTTCAAGCGGACGCAGGTCACTCCATTGGCAGGGCCGGACGGGATGGTGGTGGGATTCAAATGAGAAGTGGCTCGTGGTGCACAAGCCACGCGCCTGGCTGCCACAGAGATTGATGGGACATGGCAACAACGTAGGTAATGCTGACCAGTCTCGGCACGGAGACAGTGATTCGGAAACGAGCGTTAGGAATATTGCGAAACGTGTGCATGATTAATTTGTCTGGTTATGGTTCAGGTTCAGAAGACAATGGCTTCGCCTGCTCTTCCTGATTGTGAACCTGAGCTTTTGGCCTCCAGTTTCTGGCAAGGAATTGGGCCTGAGCGATTTGATCTCTAGTCATGTCGAGAACGAGCCGATCCCGCCATTTCGCGCCGTCTCTTTCCCCATAGGCTGCCGCCAGGTTGTACCAGAGGTGAGCTTGTACCAGATCCTTGGTCAAGCTCCGGCCCTTTTCATAATGGACTCCGATGGTCATCATCGCCCGTGCATGACCGTAATCAGCTGCCAATCGACACCACCGTAACGCCTCCTGATAGTCCTGGAGCATGCCACGGCCAATATCGGAAAGCACGCAGAGGCGATAGAACGCCTCCACGTGCCGTTGCATGGCAGCCATGCGATACCATCGGACGGCTTCCCGATAGTCGAGTCCCATCCGCTCGTACTGCATGCCGAGATGGTACTGCGCTTCGGCATCTCCTTGCTCCGCTTTGGCGCGGGATTGCTCAATCGTAGCCACGAGATCGTGCACATCTACGTAGGGCGCCTTTGGTGGATCGATACATCCAGGCAGAAGGCTCACAGCCGTTATCATGGCAATCAGTCTCACGATGGTCATCATGATCCGCTATCCTTTTCTCAAGCAGCCTATGAGCTGGTCGGTCTACTCGCTTAAAGGATGCTGAAAAAGTCCGCCA
>MSXM01000080.1:7662-10517 GCA_002083565.1 Nitrospira sp. ST-bin4
AGAGGCTCAACGTACCGAAGCGTACGCCTCGCCTCCTCGCTCGCTGCGGCCTTGCTGGACGGCCATTTTGAGCATCCTGGATGCACATTGATATCTTCTCAACCTTCGATGCCTATAATGACCCCAGGGGTTAAAACGAGTTTTTCGCAACCTGTTAGAAGGCTCTACACTGTAGCATAGTTTGTGTGTGCGATCAGAAGCTTCGGCGTTATTACCCTTCCATGTTCTCACAGACAAGATTAGAATTTGCGTGTTCACTTTTTCATATCTCGACATCCGATTATGGAAGAAACGCCAGGAGAGATGCGCCATACGAATTCCACCGGGTCGAGTGGTGTGCCGGGTTTTTGCTTGGCGCGGAGAATCACGGGAGGGCTGATGCTCGGAGGACTGCTGGTTGCTCTGCCGGTAGGGCCGGTCATGGCAGAGGGGGAATTTTCACCTTCTTCCGTCAAGACGGGTGTGCTCTTGGTGGCAAGTCCATCCCTCGCTGATCCAAATTTTCATCACACCGTGCTACTTATCCTGAAACATGGTCCTGAAGGTACAGCTGGACTGGTTCTGAATCGTTCCACCGATGTCATGCTGTCTGAGGTCTTGCCTGATCTGATCGCGCTCAAGGGGAGCAGCCACCGGGTATTTGTGGGAGGACCGGTGGCGCCAACGCAGTTACTGGTGCTGTTTCGCCTGACGCACCCACCAGTCGACGCGCAACGGGTCTTCGATGGAGTGTATGTGGGAGGTGCGCGCGCGCGCTTGGAGCGCATCGTTACGCAGCCCATGCCGACTGAAACCTTCCGGGCCTTTCTAGGATTTGCCGGGTGGGCACCAGGACAATTGGAATTTGAAATGCACCAAGGCTCGTGGGATGTGTTGCCTTCAGATTCCTTCAATCTCTTCGACAAAGACCCTGCCACATTGTGGCCCGATTCCCTGACTCGTCTTCAGGCGCCTAGAGCAATTTCCAATTAGAGCGACGCCCCAAGCGCGTGCCCGATCTTTCCTAATCGCTGGGCATATGCCGGGATTGGGATATTGTGTTTCGGACCTGTGCTGATGAGTGGGCTCTGTTCCTTCGAATGAGTTTATCCATTTTACCGTGGCGCGCCCTGCCAAAGCATGTCGTAGCCGAGTTCCTTCGTGTCGGAGCACATCCGTGCCAGGGCGGAGAACTTTTCCATGAAGAGACCATCGGCATGCGAACGCTCATGCGCTTCAAATGAGTTCCAGTAGGTGACAATGGCATAGTGGGCATCGTCTGTCTTGGATTCCGTGAGCATCCCTTGATCGGAAAGAAACCCCGAGAATTTAAAGACTTGGCCTCCGAGGAAACCGCCTTTATCTCCGCCATAGGTTTCTTTCACCACCATACACATTTCACCCACGGCCATCTCCACATCCTCAAAGCTCACACCGGGTTTGAGGTTGACCGTATTGAAGAGCATTTTCGCGCCAAAGGGAAGTGTGATAGGGCCGAACATGACTTCCTCCATCTGTGGGATGTAAAAATATTGCCAGCAACTATTTTTCGTCTACCTGATGGGCTAGACAACCTGCTCACAGGGGAGGACGAACACGTGCAGCGGAAAGGCTCCTTCATTCTGCTGCGTCATGTGTTCCGCTCTGTAGCGGGTAAAGACATCGATCAGACGAAACGAAACCTGCTCAGGGAGCGCGGCCAGGATCATGCGGTTGGCGCCGGCCGACAGGGCGAAGTGGACTGTGGAGCCGGTCTCTCCCTTGCCGGAGACGTTATGGAGTTCGGTAAATCCCGTGACCTCGTATTCTTTTAACAGCGCGTGGACCTGTTCCGCCATTGCTTCACGAAACACGATCAGCAACATTTTCATGAGGTGTGCTCCTATAGTGTTTGAAAGAGTTTGTTATCGCAGTTGCTCGTAGACCACCGGCAGTCATTCCGCTCTCATGGGAGAATTTAGAAAAGGACAAGCACGGCATCGGCATATTCAGGTTTCTGTCGGATAGCGTTCCGGTGAACAGACCCGTTCCACTCTCATCTGCACAGGGATGCCCGGTCGCAGAGTCATCAGAGGCTCCGGGAGGATTGGCTTCGCGTCGATTGCGCTGAGACGGACTCGCGATGCCACTGTCGCCATGATCATGAGACCTTCCATTTCAGCAAAGGACTCGCCGAGACATCGTCGCGCGCCGCCGCCGAATGGAATATAGCAGAACGCCGGACGCTGCATCGTGGTGTCCTCTGAGAAGCGCTCCGGATCGAATCGATCTGGATCCGGAAACCATCGGGGATCTCGTTGCAGACTCCAAGGGCTCAGGAACACCCTGGCGCCGGACGGGAGGCGCGCGCCGGACGGCAGCGTGTCTTCCGAGCGGCTCACGCGGGTATGGAGAAGCCAGGCCGGTGGGTAGAGCCGAAGCGTTTCATCCCAAATCATCTTTGTATAGCGTAGGCGTGGAATATCTGCCGCGGTCGGCAGCCGATCGCCCACGACGGCGGCTAATTCATCGGCCAGACGTGCGCGAACCGTGGGTGATTGAGAAAGAAGCAGCCATGTCCATGTCAGCGCGCTTGCGGTCGTTTCGTGCCCGGCTAATAGAAAGGTCGTGAGTTCGTCACGAATATAGTCATCACCCAGAGGCTGTCCATCACCGTCTATTGCAGCCAGCAGCAGTGCCAGCACATCGTGCGAGTGCTGTGGCTTTGCGCGCCGGTCTTGAATCAACTGTAGGATTATGGAGTTCATGCGACGATGCCCGTGAGAAAACTCACGATGGTCTCCCGTTGGAATCCAGAGCGGCAGTATCCTTGCGAATAGCGAGTCATATTGCCTTTTAATAAGGCGCTGCCCGGTTGTGATGGCCTGCGTGACCTC
>MSXM01000081.1 GCA_002083565.1 Nitrospira sp. ST-bin4
CGAAATGCCACCGCTTGTCTGCATAAATCGCCAGGCACTTCCGGCAGATAGCGGGCCCTTTCGGGGCCTTGAGCATCGCGTAAGGATCCTGTTTGGGAGACTCCCTCTCCTTGTAGGACATCGTGTAGCGTTTCCCTTGTCTTGTACTCATGAGACGCTCCTCCTTGCAAATCAACTGGCGATTTCCAGCTGTGATAGTCGAATACGTGCCGGAGTCGATGCATTCCCGGCCGTACATGAATCTGCGCAATCCTCATGCCATCATACCGGCGGGCGATTCGAGCATGATCTCGCGTGAGTCGATTGAAAGAGCAGGCATTGCGAAGGTCCTGTATCTCGCTCATCAGGCAAAACGCCACAGGTCCGGTGAATTCTCTGTTGCAGGATGCAACAGGCACATTGATACCGGCGGTTACCGTCAGGCATGATCGGAGAAGCGGCACCGGTCTGCCAGCCTCGATGAACCACGAACAGTTCATGCGGCCTATCGGGGATGCCGGACCGCCTGATTCGGGTCGAACGGCCGGATCGTGGGAATGACGGCTCCGGCATGCAACTAGTGTGGCACCGGGATAGGGATCGGCTGCGGAGGAATGTCCATGTTCGGCACACGCGCCACGCTGTTTGAACTGTACGGGGCTACAATCCGGATCGATCTCAACTGGATCTTTCTGGCGCCGCTTCTCACCTGGTCGCTTGCGCAGGGATACTTTCCCGAATACTACCTCGGCCTCGCCGGTTCCACGTACTGGTGGATGGGGGCGTTCGGCGCGCTAGGCCTCTTCGGATCAATCGTGTTTCACGAATGGGCCCATGCACTGGTCGCCAAACATTACGGCCTGCGGATCAAGAACATCACCCTCCTGATCTTCGGCGGTGTGGCACAGATGGATGAAGAGCCGCCCAGTCCGAAGGCGGAGTGGCTGACGGCCATGGCCGGCCCGATTGCGAGCTTTGCGTTGAGCGCCGCCTGCTATCTGGCGTTCGCGGCCGGATATCGCATCCACTTGCCGATCGTTCCGTTAGGCCTGATCGGATATCTGGCGTTTGTAAATAGCCTTCTGGGGGGATTCAACCTGATCCCGGCCTTTCCTCTGGATGGCGGGCGTGTGCTTCGCGCAGCCTTATGGCACTGGAAACAGGATCTCCATCGGGCCACCCGCTGGGCGTCCCGCATCGGATCCTGGTTCGGCCTTGCACTGATTCTGTCGGGAATCTTCCACGTGATCACCGGCGATTTCATCATCGGTATCTGGTGGTTCGTCTTGGGTCTGTTCCTGCGGACAGCGGCCGGAACTGCGTATTATCAGGTGGTCGTGCGCGCCAAGCTCGGGGAAGCGCCGGTTCGCCGGTTCATGACGCCGAACCCGGCCACCGTCCCATCGGATCTCGCTCTCGACGTACTGATTGAAGAGCACTTCTACCGTTCACTGCACGAGATGTACCCCGTGATGGAAGACACGCGCCTGATCGGGTGTGTCTATTCCAAACAAGTCGCCGGCATCCCGCGGGATCAATGGACACAGCTCACGGTCCGGGACATCCTCACGCCCTGTTCAGCAGAGAATACGATTGCCGCCGATACCAACGCGCTGGCCGCCCTGTCGATCATGAAACGGACCGGTACCAGCCGGCTCCTCGTGCTGGAGGACGACCGGCTCGCCGGCGTGGTAACGTTGAAAGACCTGCTGAAATTGCTCGCGCTGAAATTGAATCTGGAAGGCACGGCCTGATTCATTCTCACTTGTGCCGTGGTTGCATGTACCGTTTCCGGGCAACTCCAGGAAGCCATGACCTTAACCCTCGATTACGACCGGACAGCCTGAATCTTGTTTGCGGCCGACTGTGCTTCGGGTATGGTAGAGACCACGGGGAGGATCGTTCGACCAGTGACCACCGCACTACGACTCCGTCATTTTTTTGCTCATGAACTCTGGACCATGGATCTGGAAACGGTGCCGCGCGTGCCGCGCCTGGCCCTCCACCTGTTGCGTTTGATCCTCGCCGTGGCATTTGAAGTTCGCGTTCGACTGCTGGATGCGCGCGCGGCCGGCCTCGTCTACACCACGCTCCTGTCGCTCGTGCCGTTTCTGGCTGTCATGTTTTCAGTCCTCAAAGCCTTCGGCGCGCATCAGCAGATTGAACCCCTTCTCAACCAGGTGCTGGAACCGCTGGGCCCCAAAGGCGCGGAGGTGACCGGCCAAATCATCGGGTTCGTCAACAATCTCAAGGTCGGTGTGCTCGGCGCAGTCGGCGTGGCCGGCCTCTTCTATACGACCTATTCGCTCATCGACAAGATCGAACAGGCCCTGAATGCTATTTGGAGGGTCCGGCAGGGCCGCACCTGGACTCGAAAGTTTACCGACTATTTGAGTGTCGTGCTGGTCGGACCGGTGCTGATCTTCACCGCAATTGGATTGATCGCCTCGGTGCAAAGTCACGCGCTGATCGAGCGGCTAATGGCCATCGAGCCATTCGGCACCATCCTCGTGCTGGCGGCCGAACTGATGCCCTTCGCGCTGTTATGCGGCGTCTTCACATTTCTCTACAAATTTGTTCCAAACACCCAGGTGGCAGCATGGCCGGCACTGATCGGCGGCATCACCGCCGCCTTGCTCTGGGGTATCGCCGGAGAAGCCTTTGCCGCCTTCGTCGCCGCGTCCGGAAAGTACAGCGCCATCTATTCCGGATTTGCCGTGCTGGTGCTCTTCCTCCTGTGGCTCTACGCCGGCTGGCTGATCATTCTGGTCGGCGCTCAGGTGTCCTTTTTTACACAACACCCGTCGGCCTATCGGGCGCAGTTTCTTCGGCACCAGGACACACCGGCGCTCCGGGAACGTCTCGTCCTGAACATCCTCGTCACGTTGGGCCGTCGTGCGTTGCGCGGTGAAGGTCCGATGCCCATGACGGAACTCGCACAGGAGTCGGGGCTGCCTCCGTCCGTCATTGAAGAGCAGATCATTGAGCTGGTCGATCAACGCCTCCTGGCCCGGACGGCGGAGCCGGAAGGAATCGCCCTCATCAAACCGCCGGAGTTGATGCCCCTCCATGAGATCCTGACTCTTGTGCGAGACGGCCATGGCCCGGTGCAGAACATTCCGGAGAAGCCGGAGGGACGAATCGGCACCCTCCTCCGGCAACGAGACGCGGCTGTGGCGCAGAGCCTCGCCGGCATGACCCTGCGCTCGCTGATCGCCGGCCAGGAACAGGAGAACCTTGCGGCGGACTCTCCTGAAAAGGCCGAACCATGCCGACCGTTCGGACATCCGCCGATCGATCACACTGAACGACGGGCGGGCTGAATCCCTGAACGTCACTGAACGCGCCACGACATCATATCGGGTTGCAAGCCACGCCGATATGCTGACGACGGCAGCGGTCGGGCGGTAATAAACCGGACCTCTTGAGAGACGTCATATGTCTTTCGAAATGGTGTTCCTGCTCCTCGTAGTGCTCTCCGCGGTGATCCTCTTCGTCACCGAAAAGCTCTCCGTGGATATGGTGGCGCTGGTCATCATCGTCGTCTTGCTCCTCAGCGGGATCGTCACCCCCGAGGAAGGCCTGGCCGGCTTCAGCAACCCGGCGACCGTGACGGTCGGCGCGATGTTGATACTCAGCGCCGGGCTCTTCAAGAGCGGCGCCCTGAATCTTCTGGGAGCCGGACTCAGCAAGCTCAGCCGGCGCGGGATCACGGTCATGCTGCTGGCGATGATGATTCTGATCGGAACCATCTCCGCCTTCATCAACAATACCGCGGCCGTGGCCATGTTGATGCCGATCGTGATCGGCATGGCCCGCGAGACCCGCGTGAGCTCGTCAAAGCTCCTGATGCCGCTGTCGTTTGCGTCCATGTTCGGAGGCGTTTGCACGCTGATCGGCACTTCGACCAATATCCTGGTCAGCTCTGTCGCTGAACGGTACGGACAGCCGGGATTCGGGATGTTTGAAATGGCGCCGCTCGGCCTGGTCTTCTTCGCCGCAGGTACGGTGTACATGCTGACGGTCGGCTTGCGCCTGATACCGGACCGTCGGACCGCCGACGACCTAACACAGCACTTCGACATGGACGACTATCTCACGGAGATCGTCCTGCTCCCTGAGGCGAGATCCGTCGGCACCACTATCGCCGACTGTCCGCTGGTACAGGAAATCGAACTCGATATTCTAGAGGTCCGGCGCGGGGCCGGCCGATTACTGTCTCCGGATCCCTTCACCCTACTGCAGGCGGACGACGTGCTGCTCGTCCGATGCAACGTCGCTCAGATCAAGCGATTGCAGGAGCGGGTCGGGATTGCGCTGAAACCGGAGATGCACTGGCAGGATAAAGACCTGGAGTCCGGCCATACACAGCTGATGGAAGCCGTCGTCGCTCCCTATTCGGTGTTGGACGGGAGATCACTGAAAGGGATCAGATTCCGAGACAACTTCGGTGCGACCGTACTGGCCGTCCGGCATCACGGCACAGTGGTGCATGATAACCTGAACACACGAACCCTTCGCGGAGGCGATGTACTGCTGCTCAAAGTACGAAGGGATTCGCTCGCTCGTCTCAGAGACAGCCCGGCCTTTGTGATGATCTCCGACGTGGGACTTCCGACATTTCGAACGCACAAGCTTCTGACCGCGCTCGCAATCGTCGCCGGCGTGGTGGGCGTTGCGGCGCTCAACATTGTCCCCATCGTCGTCAGCGCGATCACCGGATGCGTACTGCTCGTGTTGACCGGATGTCTGACGATGCAAGAAGCCTACAACGCCGTCGAATGGAGGATCATTTTTCTGCTGGCCGGCGTACTCACGCTGGGAGTCGCTCTGGAAAAGACAGGTACCGCATTATTGCTGTCCAACTGGCTGATCGCAACGGTTGGGATTTGGGGCCCCGTAGCGCTCGTGTCAGCACTATATCTCGTGACCTCCTTGCTGACGGAGACCATGTCGAACAACGCGACTGCCGCGCTCCTCGCGCCCATTGCCATTGCCGCGTCCCAGTCAATGGGCCTGGATCCTCGTCCTTTCCTGATGGCCATCACCTTCGCAGCTTCAGCGAGCTTCATGACCCCGGTCGGCTACCAAACGAACACCCTGATCTATGGACCAGGCCGGTACACATTTAAGGATTTTCTTCGTGTCGGCACTCCACTGAACATCCTGTTCTGGCTGTTGGCCACGTTCTTGATTCCGGTCTTCTGGCCGTTTCAGCCGGCGTGAGCCATAACTGCGCCATGGGTGGATGCCGGAAGCCGCCACGGCTATTGTGAACTCACGTTTCCACTGAACAACGGGGGATACGATGGACACTTTGCAAGAGATACCGGGATTGATCAAGGGGTGGCTGAATATTCCGCTGTTTAAGATCGGCGCAGATCCCGTGACGCTCTGGACGATTGTTTCTCTGGTCGTTCTTTTCGTCCTGCTCCTGTGGTTGACGAAAAAGCTCAAAAACCTGATCGTCCTGAAACTGCTCGCGAACAGTCGGATCGACATCGGAGTCCGGCAGGCCACAGGCTCGATCGTCCGTTACATCATCATCGCGATCGGATTCGTCGTGATCTTGCAGACGGTCGGAATCGATCTCAGCACGGTGACGGTGCTGGCCGGCGCGCTGGGTATCGGAGTCGGCTTCGGGCTGCAATCGATCACGAACAACCTGGTCAGCGGCCTGATCCTCCTCTTCGAGCGGCCGATCAAAATCGGCGATCGCATCGAGGTGGGAGAGGTGACGGGAGACGTCGTGGACATTTCGGTCCGCGCCACGACAGTGATCACCAACGACAACATCGCCATCATCATTCCCAACGCCGAGTTCATCGGTTCAACAGTCACGAATTGGAGTTATACGACCAGAGACGTGCGATTCAATTTTCCCGTGCGTGTCTCGTACCGGGAAGATCCCGAAGCCGTGCGAAAACTCCTTCTGGAAGTCGCCGGTAGCCATCCGGGCGTGCTCCAAGAACGGAAATCCGATGTCCTGTTCCAAGAGTTCGGCGAAAGCTGCTTCCAGTTTATTCTTCGGGTGTGGACACGGGACTACACAGACCGTCCCGGTGTGCTCCGGAGCGAGTTGAACTACGCGATCAGCCGGAAGTTTCGAGAGCATGGGATCGAGATACCGTATCCTCAACGCGACATTCACATCAAAGACGGGCAGTTGACGGTCGCAGCCCCTCCGCCATCTCACGCCCCATGAGCGCCAGAATTCGCCGGGCGATTGCTTCGCTGCTTGGTGTGCGTCACGCCTGTGCCAGGTCTTGCTGAAAAACCACGCTTGGAACCCGGCGACTGATACTACGGCGTGACACTCGATCTCAGCTATGCCCTTGCTTTGAACTTCCCCGAGAATCATTCCTGGCAGAGTAAGAGCACGACGCCACGCGTCAATGAACCGGCGCCACCAGAATGCTCGCGCTGGGGACGACCGGCTCGCCGGCGTGGTGACGCTGAAAGAGTTGCTGAAATTGCTCGAGTTGAAATTGAATCTGGAAGGCACGGCCTGATTCGTCCTCGCCGACCTGCATGATTCATGTGGGTTCTTAAGTGAGTTCCCCGCTTCGGTGGCTTGATGGAATTTCTCGACGGCCTTGGCGAAACGCGCCCGTCGTAGTTTACCGGCGCTTCTGCCTGACTTTGTGAGCTGGACCCTCAAAATGCACTACCACGTCTTCTGATTTCGTTCTCACTTTGAACCAATCCTCGATACGGTTCTGTTCTCCCGTTGAAAGAGTCGCGCTCGATGAAACGCGCAGATGTTGCATTGTTTTTGCGGGGGCGTCTCCTGCGAACACCAGACCCTTGCCGACCATGACCTGTTTGATGGATGGATACTGCGCGCGAAGCTCGTTAGAAATATCTTCCGCGATTGCAAACAGCACATTTTTCGATGCGATCTCGTTTTGCAGCCTGAGAATTTCAGCATCTTTCTTGCGCGATGCTTCTTGGCTATCACGATATAGATCGCTTAATAGAGAGGACTTCAACGCGGTGACATCAACTTTTTCATCGCTTGACTGGTGGACAATAATTTGGGCGCCATCCAATTGAGCGGCGGCCAAACGGCCTTCGATGGTTTGGAGCGTTGCTTGAGCCAGCGGGGCCCCAATCAACGACAGCTCAATCGTTCGAGTTTTTGGATTGATCTGCAGTTCGGCCGCATGTGTGTTCGGGAACAAGAACTCCCGATCAACAAACTGGCGGGCTCGTGCGTTGAAGACCTCTTCTTTAACGAGTGTGGCAGCCAGGTATGTGCTCGGCAATGCTGTGCATAGCGATAACACCACCAACCAGAATTTTACACGCCAGGCAATCCTGGCATCCGCAAAGTGGTGTGGAGTCAGGCGCAGAACCCGTATGCCGATCACCGTTGCCAAGCCAATGAATACGCAGTTGATGGTGTACAGGTACAATGCACCCGCGGCAAAACTCCACGCACCTGTGGCAACACCAAATCCAGCCGTGCAAATAGGCGGCATCAGCGCCGTGGCAATCGCTACCCCGGGAATGACGTTTGATTTTTCTTTCCGCGTCACTCCCACGATACCTGCCAGCCCCCCGAACAAAGCAATGAGCACATCCCATATGGTCGGCGTGGTCCTTGCCAGAAGTTCAGATTGGGCTGCTTGTAGCGGTGAGAGCGAGAAATAGAGCGCGGAAACGATCAAGCTGATCAACGTGGCGATACCGAGATTCCATAGTGCTCGCTTGACCAAATCAAAATCATAGACCGCCAGGCCCAGCCCCGCGCCCATGATAGGCCCCATGAGGGGAGAAATGAGCATGGCACCGATGATGACGGCGGTCGAATTCACGTTTAAGCCGACGGATGCGACAAAGATGGCAAACATCAGAATCCAGGGGGTGGCCCCGACGAGCTCTACCCCGTCACGGATGCGCCGTTCGATTTCACTATCATCCGCTTTATCCTCACGAAGACTGAACCGATGCACCAAGAGCGTAACTAGATGCGTGAGTGCGTGTCGCTTTGCAGTGGCTTTGTCAGTTGAATCTTTCATGACCACCCTTTCGGATTATTGGCCACACAGTGTGTGAGAACAGGATCAATTGAGCTTGATGTTTTCTCCGCATCGTACTCTCGTTTTACGTCGCGGTCGTTTGCGAGGGAACCGCCCGATGCCAGCTCGCCACCCGGATCCATGCGCTTCCGCGCGAGCATGTCTCGCGACTCCAGGCAACCGGACTCGTCACAAAGTATACGCAACACCTATGGACCGAAGAGAGTTGTATTCATTCCCAGGTGAACCGCAATACTCGCGGCATAGCCCAAGGCAATCGCCCAGATCCATTTCAGGTGGGCGGAGAATGTGTAGATCCCCCGTGCCTGCCCCATGAGGGCCACGCCCGCTGCGGACCCGATGGACAACAGCGATCCGCCGACACCGGCGGTCAACGTCACCAACAGCCATTGGCCGAGACTCATATCCGGGTTCATGCTCAACACGGCAAACATGACGGGGATGTTGTCGACGACCGCTGAGAGAATCCCGACAAGGATGTTCGCTGTCGTGGCTCCCAGATCCTTGTAGAGAACATCGGAGAGTGCGGCCAAATACCCCAAGGCGCCGAGCCCGCCGACGCAGAGCATAATGCCGTAAAAAAACATCAGCGTGTCCCATTCCACACGCTTCATGCTGATGAACACATCGAACGGCTTAACCGCTGGCTTGAACTCTATGCCCATACTGACCGAGCCATCAAATGCGGGAACTTCCGTCCACTCGTTCAGCTCCTTGCGCCGGATAAAATACCCATAGGATTTAAGTATTCCCAGTCCGGTCATCATGCCGAGAAACGGAGGGATCTCAAGAACATGATGCAGAAGCACCGTGCCTGCTATGGTGACCAGAAAGAGGATCACAACGACATAGCCGCCGTGCTTGACCTGCACCGGTTCTGTTCTGGCCGACGGCTTCTCGTACGGAATCGTCAGAGACATCAGAACCGCCGGAACAAGCCAGTTGATGAGAGAAGGGATGAACAGCGAAGTAAAATCGCCGAAATGAACCGCGCCTTTCTGCCAGACCATGAGGGTTGTGATATCGCCGAAGGGACTGAATGCACCACCTGCGTTGGCCGCCACCACCACATTGATGCAGGCCACGCTGATGAATCGGCCGTTCCCCGCGCCCATGGCCATGACCACAGCTCCCATCACCAGCGCCGTCGTCAGATTATCCGCAACAGGGGAAATGAAAAACGCGAGAATGCCGGTCAGCCAGAAAACAGCGCGCAAGGACAGGCCTAATGACACCAGACCTGTCCGCAACGCCCCAAAGATGTTCCGCTCTGCCATCGTATTGATGAACGTCATCGCGGAGAGCAGGAACAGCATCAACTCGGCATATTCCAGGAGATTATTGCGCAGGATCTCGGCGACGAGATGAGATTGCTGTTGAGAGGCATACGCGATGGCCGTCAGCATCCAGATCACGCCGGCCGCCACCATGACGGGTTTCGATTTCCGGAGATGAAGGTTCTCTTCGACAATCACCAGGATATAGGCGGCCAGAAAGACGGCGAATGCCGTATAGCCTATCCAGTGATCCGTAAAACTCACCGTCGCACCCTTTCACCCTGCATCGCACAGCTGCGGCCGCATGTCGTCGGCAACCGATCGGACACCGGCGACATGCCTCCCAAGCACGTAACACGCGTCGTTTCGGCGATCACGTCCTACCGTCCACGGATATGTGATTCCGGGGTGCGGTCGATGCGATGGACGAGAAAGCGGATCACGTCTTCTATCTCGCTCTGGTGTTTGAGGTAATACTGCGCCCGTGATTCGGCCTGCTGCCCGACACGCACTCCCATGATGAGCCCTTCCGTCAGTCCGAAGACATCCTCGTCCGTCTCATCGTCGCCGACGAAGAACAGGCCTGCGCGCCGCAAATGAATCATGAGGGAACGCGCGGCATCCCCTTTTCTCGTACTCCCCGGGGGCAAGGTATTCACCGACGCTTTTCCGCAGATCAGCTGCGGGGCCGGCTTCAGTCGATTGAGCAGAAGGACCAGCGCAGCCTGGACCCTGGCGGACTCATCGGTCTCGTAATAATGGAAGGTGAGAGTGTACCGCTTGGATTCGACCTCTATGCCGGCAACTTTGAGCGGCTCGGCAAGGTCCGTCTCCACCTGCTTCATCCATCCAAGGCAGACCTGCTCGGCCGAACTCAGCGCGGCGGCCGAGGTCAGCGGACTCTCCAACCCATGGTTCCCTATCAGGTACGGAACCGCACCGTTCACCCTCGGCGTCAAATCGCTGAGCGCGCGTCCCGACACGACGGCGCAAGGCGCGCGCGCGGCGAGTTCACGCAGCCATTCGTGGGTGGAGAAAGACAGTTTGACGCCGCCGCGGTCCGGCGAGATCTTCGCCAACGTCCCGTCGAAATCGAAGGCATACAGGACGGGACGGCTCGCGACCATCCTCAGCGCATGACGTCCCTCATCCGACAGAAGATAGATCATGCCTGCCCCCCGGTGGCGGTTCGAAGGTCCTGTCCGCCCATTTGACGAACAAGCCGGGCGCGCTGCCGCATGCGGGCCGCGTCCATCAACATCCGGCCGGCCCACCGATAGACGTTAAACTCCTGCACGATGCCCCGCATGCTCCGCATCCTAGCTCGCTGTTCGGTGCCGGGCATGGTCAACGCCAGATGCATGGCAGCGGCGCATTGATCGATGTTATAGGGGTTCACCACGAGCGCCTCCACCAACTCGGTCGCCGCCCCGGTGAACTGGCTCAGAATCAGCACGCCCTGCTCATCGTCCCTCGCGGCTACGAATTCTTTGGCCACCAGATTCATGCCGTCGTGGAGACTGCTCACGACACAGAAATCGGCCGCGCGATAATAGGTGGCGATCTCCGGCAGATCATGATGTTCGATCTTCAAGTGGATAGGCCGATAGCTGTCACTGCCGAACCGCAGATTGATGCGATCAGCCGATGCTTGGACCTGTTGCGCCAGGTGCTGATACTCGTCGATTTTTGAGCGGCTGGGCGCCGCCAGTTGCAGGAATGAGAATCGCCCGATCCATTCCGGTTGCAGCTCCAGCAACCGCTCGACCGCCAGAAACCGCTCAAGGATGCCCTTGGTGTAGTCCAACCGCTCGACGCCGACGCCGACATGGTGCGCATCCGGCAGGCCATGGGTCGCACGAATGTGCGTTCGGCACGCCGGGACGGGAGCTGCGTGGGACAGGACCCGGCTGGGCCACTCGATCGAAATCGGGTAGGGGTTCACCGCCGTCAATTTGCCGCCGTATGAAATGGTGGAACTGTCCCGATCGATTCTCGTTTCCAATGAGCGGTCCACGGTATCGGTGAAGTTGTTGCAATGGAATCGGGTATGAAATCCGAGAATGCTGCTGCCCAAGAGACCTTCAAGAATTTCGCGATACCAGGGGCAGATGGCATATCGCTCAGGATTGGGCCAGGGGATGTGCCAGAACGTGATGATCGTAGCATGCGGCAGCTGATCCCGAACCATTTTCGGCACGAGCGCGAGATGATAGTCCTGCACCAACACAACCGGGTTGTCCGTCTTGGCTTCCTCGACGATCGCCATCGCAAACCGTTCATTGATGTCTTTATACAGCTGCCAATCCGAGGAACGGAAGATGGGACGGACATGGGCCAGATGGCACAGAGGCCACAAACCTTCGTTGGAAAACCCGTAGTAATACCCCTCCTCTTCCTCCGGGGACATCCAGATGCGTCGAATCTCGTAGGCGGGGTCCTCCGGCGGAACTCGTACGTGCCCGCGTGTATCGACAACCTCCCGGTCTCCGCTGCCGCTTCCGTGCGCGATCCACACGCCTGAGCAGGCTCGCATGATCGGCT
>MSXM01000082.1 GCA_002083565.1 Nitrospira sp. ST-bin4
CTCTGCACACCCACGTAGTTGTCTTTGAGGAAACATAGTTGATGAGCTTGTGGCGATCACTGATCAGCGGCGCGCTTCTCGTTATGCTCATGGATACCGGAATAACTACGGTATGTGCCGCTGCGGAGTCCGTTCAAGCTGTGAGCCGCGTCGAGGTTGTACTGGCGGATCAATATCGGAATCAGGTCGCCGCTTTGAAGGAAGAGTTTGCTCAAGCTGGCATGACCAATGTCCACTTCCAATTTGCCAAGCGAGGGCAACCGCCGCAGAATATCGGACTCGGCCGGGATGTCCCGGCCGACAAAGCGCGAGAGGTGATCCGGCTGGCACTCAAGTACAATCTGGGCATCGGCATTCTCCTGCCTGAGCGGTTGTTCCCTCCACGATTCGTGACGATTGCCTCATCGAATTATGACGATACGGTCGAGTACCCCATCAATCAGGAGGCTCTTGCCAAACTGCAGGCCCCGGACCTGACGACGGAAGAGTTTCATCGGGTCTACCGTGAATTGACGTCTGTCCCGCTCGAACCAAAGGGCCGGTATTAGGCAGTAAGCATCTCTGGCTTGCCGCAGCAAGAGCAACCATCGCGTAGTGTCCCCTCCCGTGATGCGTTGCTGAAAATAAATATACCCCCACGGAATCATCACCTTACAGCTTATCGCTGCTCTCGAATCGTTGACACCTAAGTAAGTGGTCCGTAAAGTGATGTGGTGATGGTCCAAGCTACGCCGACTGTCCCATCTCTCGCGCATCCCCTGCCTCTACAGCGCGTCTGATTCCCCAGTCTCCGCCGCTTCTTCGAAAAACGAGTCTCATCCAGTTAAGCGGTGCGATATGCGAATCACCAATCCCACAGCCGTGTGTCTGCACAGCAGGTAGCGGTTATGTGATGGACCGGTTCACATGCGTGCTTTTGCATGGGTTGCCCGTGGGGTGAGCGAGTATAGGCCACTAACGAGAAGAGGGAGATCGTCATGATGAAAATCCTAACCAACACAAAACCGGCGGCTGCAGTCTTAACGCTGGTGCTGTTCGCGGCACTGTCGATATGGTCAACTCAACCGGCTCAAGCGGCAGATCCGATTGTGAAGGGAGCGATACATCTCGCTCCGGTAGGAGAGGTTAGTGTACCGGCATCGGGCGCAGAGGGGGATTCGCTAAAGAATTGTATGGCGAGAATTCCCAAAGTCGCCAGTGTCGGACAACGCATGCTGGCTAAACAGACCTGTGCAGGTGAAGAGGAGACGAGGAAAGTAATCCGGTCGGCGCCGACCTTCTGAATGCGTGTGTCGAGAAGTTGTCGCGACAGGTCACGGTAGCTCGCGCGTCCACTGGGACAAGGTGGAAAGACTAAGACGACGTGTGGGCGGAGATGAATGAGTAAACTCGAAGGGAAATCGAAAGCGGGGTGATGACGATGTATCAGATTTGCGGCTTGCTTAGCATTGTCGCGTTGCTGTGTGGCATCACGATATGGGCCTCGATTCCAGAAGAGGTGGAGGATAGAAGGTATTGATCACTCGATGAGTTGGGCAGACAAGGTCCGGTTGACAGGTCATCATGATCAGGAAGAAATACCCATGAGACTGAGAGAGAGATGGGCAAGGCACTATAGTGGATTCACGGCTTGGATCAAGCTGGTCACTTTCTATGAGCTCGCAGTGGGAATGAAGTTGACCTTGGGCCATCTCCTCCACTACAAGCCCGTGACCCTTCAATATCCGCACGAGAAGCGGATTCTGCCGGACAATTATCGCGGCATGCTGGCGTTGCTGCGCTATGACGATGGGACCGAGAAGTGTGTCGGTTGTGATCTCTGTGAGGCTGCCTGTCCCTCTCGCGTCATTGCAGTGGTGAGCGCCGAAGTGCCGGGCGAACCGACGAAGCGATACGCGCAAGAGTATTCGATGGATATGACGCGGTGTTTGTTTTGCGGACTGTGCGTCCAAGCCTGTCCGGTCGATGCCTTGGCGATGACACGGGAATACGAGTGGGCGGTCAGTGACAAGCGGGATTTGTTTCTCGATAAGCAGCAGCTGCTGACGATCGGGGATCGTACGTATCGGACACGCGAGAAGCGGCTGGAGTTTCAGCATCTGAATCTGGCGGTTTTCAACGTCGCCGCATCCAATCATCCGCCCAAAGCTTGTTAGTCTTCAAGGCCGTGAAGGAGGCCTGACATGATCAGGCCGTGCGCTTTTATTGCTGAGGCATGGTGGCATTGCTTTCATCGAAGTTCTTTCAATCCCGTGTATGCATGCCTTATCTGGAACCAGACATTGAGAAGGGTGTTGTAGAGCCGGCCTATAGGAGGCGTCATGAAGTGTTCACGTTGCCAGGGTCTCTTGATTGCCGTCCAAATGAGAGATATGGGGCAGCCTGTGGTGTCTGGATGGCGTTGTCTGCTCTGTGGTGCGATGACGGATCCTGGAATTGAGGCTAATCGAGCGAGTCACGATCTGCCGATTCGAAGCCGTGCGCGAGTCCCTGGATCACCTGTGATGAGGCTTGGGAAGGGTGGCGTGGGGTGAACCTTCTGTCGTTGGAGCGAGTGAGAGGGGTGCCTGATAGTGAGAGACTAGGGCCTGATCCGGACTGTGGGGCTTGTAATGGTGGGTATCATTTTGCCGGTCATTGATGCGGTTATGCGGGCTGTCTCAGTATGCAGGGAATAGCGAATACCGGGAGGAAGTCATGGGTGTTTGGCGTGATTTTCGGCGTGACATGGGATGGGAACTCGTACTGCTCGCGTATGTGATGACGTGGGCGGTCGCTCTGGCCTTGACCTATATGTATGCTGACGGAATCGCAAGGTAGCCATGCGCTGTTACCTTGCCGAAGGCTTCCTGCTGGAGGTGTGAAAATGCAGCGGGTCTCTGAGGTTCTGAAGCTCACGGTAATAGTAGAGCGGGGTTGGCCGCTTGCTCTCAAACGTCAGTGTGCGCAGAAAAGTGAGTTCCTCCTCGGTCGCATCTCCGCTTAGCAAGGGGTCTTGGAGAAAGTCCTTAAACCCGGGCTCTTCCCCTGATGCTTTGCTGGGCTCTCTTTCCATGAACTCGAACGTTTTGCGGTGGCCCGGCGCCACCCGGCGGTTCAACACAATCTCAATGCAAAAAGTGGCAAGGTCGATATCCCAGGACTCGATCAAAGGTTCGAGGAACGCAATACAGTTTGCGTTCGAGAGGTCAAAGACCGTCGTATCCAGGAATTGTAGTATGGTAACCCGCATCTGGGGGTAACTCTTCTTGCTCAGTCGCGCTACCTGGCGCACCCACGCAGGGTTGTCGAGTTCATGCCGAGCCACACTCTTGACGACGCTCAACAGCTTCTGTGTGACAAACCGCTCAAGTTCACCGAATGGTTGTTTCTCAAAAATTGCACGGATTTGTCGGGTCTTTCCGGGGTGACACTTGTGGAGGATCAATTCTCGCGCGTCGTGCAGTAATGGACTCGTGTGGTCTCCCAACCGTTTCCTAAGATGCTCTCGACGCTCCAGGTTGGCGAGCTGTTCGAGCTGTCCCTTCGGTAATTTCAGCGCCCGTCCGATCTTCTCATACATGTCGGTCCGGTTCGGCGCGGGTGGGACTCTTTTGTTGGTCAGCAACTGCGAGATGTACGACTCGGTCACGTGGGCCGAACGGGCGAGCGCTCGCTGACCGATCCCCAATTCTTTCAAGCGATTCTTGATGAGCAGTGCAATGGGCACGAGCGGCCTCCTGGATGATGGATTAACTATTAATAGTTAATTGTGATAGGAAATGCATGACGAAGGAACATGCTGCTTGACAGTGTAGAGTTAATGCGCCTAGACTGCAATAGGAGTGAAGAGAGAAGGGGCGCGGTCAAGGTTCTTCCTGTCTGACGTTTGGGTTGTGCTCATTGGGTCGTCTTTTGCCGTCTCTGCCCCCCCTCTCCGTGCGTAACCGATTCAACAGTCTCCGCCGCCTCGACGCGAGAGAGTACCCTCAGTCTACGACCATTTCTCGCTCATTTCTCACTGGTCGCGAGTCTTGGTCGTGCTTGCCGGGGTCTCGGCGTGGCTGGATTTGAGGCGAGGGGAGACGCAGGGTTGTTCCTCCCTGCTGTTGAGTGGGTTGGTGTTGTTGATGATTCACTTGGTCACGAGGGGCACGAACCGCGTGTCCTGGCTGATCAGATGCGCTGCGGAGATTCACCCGCGAGAAAGGTGTTATGACAACAGACGTGCAGGTCTCGAGAATGAAGAAAGCGATTGCTCAGGCGATCAAGGTGATGGGAGACCGGTTTGGATCGACGGAGCAGGATGTCGCACTGGCGATCCAGGAACTGAAGGCGTCGATGCAGTCGGCGTCGGAGCCGAGTCTTTCCGTGAAAACCGTGCCGGGGCCAGGCAGCCAGTCACCTCAGGCTGCGCAAGCCACTATCGAGACACCATAGCGTTTGCAACTGGAAGGAGAATGAAACATGAATGTCCAATCCGCTATTCATAGTCATATCGACATCACGGACACATGGGCCAGACTGTATCTCTTTCTGGCGCAAAGCATGGATCGCTGTGTGAGCGAGGCAGCACGTATCGACTATCCGGATGCTGAGTTACAGGCGCATCTCGCCTCAACCAGGGCCACCGTCCTGGACATGCTGGCTGTCAATCAGGTGGTGAAGGCAAAGGTCGAGCGGGAGTGCAATCGGGTACGCTCGCTTACCATGGCCTGCCTCGCGGAGGGAGCCGCGAATGGGGCCGCACTGGATGAGCTGAAGGCAGAGCGGGCTGTGCTGAAACACAAGACCATGGCATTGAGCGACCTGCTTGCAGTATTTCGGGCAGTCTAATGGGATCCCGATCATGGCCCGTCGTTTCAGGCTCGGGCCGAGCAAGAAGCGGCAGGCCGCAATTACCAGGGAGGATACGATGAAAATGACATCACGGACGTATGTGTTGACGCTGAATTCACCGTCCAGAAAAGGCCTTCGACTGTGGATGGGGGACAGTATTCATGCTCTGCGCCATTGCTCGGTCAAACAGATCGGTCTTGCATTGCGGGAAATGCAACAGAATGTGGACAGTCTACAAGCCCCAGTCTCGTCGTCGGGTGGGTCGTCTTACCTGAACCGCAATCGGTAACGTGGGCAGCCAGTTGCGGCAGGAGGAACGGCCTGTCGAAAGTAGAGGTTTGAGAGCGTATTGGCGGCTTCTCGAAAGGAGGAGCCGAAAGCTGTAAATGCGGTCCCTATAGAGAAGGTGAATTTATGGCACTCACCCGAACCCCGCCTAATCTAGAGACATTTCTCAGGAAGGGCGACAGGGGCAGTACGATTCTTCTGTCTCCTAAAAAAGAGATTATTTTTTCGCAAGGGGATAGCGCTGATGCGGTGTTCCGGATTCAGGCAGGTAAGGTGAAGTTGACCGTGGTGTCCGAGCATGGGAAGGAAGCTGTCGTTGGAATTCTTGAACGGGGTGCTTTTTTAGGAGAATCCTGCCTCGTGGGCCAGACGGTCCGTACGGCGACGGCGACCACCTTGGAAGACTCCCGCATTCTACGCATCGACAAAGCCGCCATGCTTCGCATGCTTCACGAGCAGCCCACGTTTGCCGAAGCGTTCATGTCCTACGTACTGATGCACTCGATCCGAATCCAGGAGGATTTGGTGGATCTGCTGTTTAATTCAAGCGAGAAGCGGCTGGCGCGGGCGCTGCTGTTGTTGGCCCATTTTGGGAAGGAGGGCAAGCCGGAGACGGTGATTGCCAAGATCAGCCAGGAAACGTTAGCCGAAATGATCGGTACCACCCGTTCGCGCGTCAGTTTCTTTATGAATAAGTTCCGCAAGCTCGGCTTCATTGATTACAAGGGCGGGATGGCCGGGACTAATGGATTGCAGGTGCATAGCTCTCTCCTCAATGTCGTGCTCCACGACTAGAATGCCTGTCTGATCCCGCTTCTTTGATTCAGTAAAGCTAAGCGGGGCCGCGTCAAGCCTTGCCATCATGATTGTGCAAAAGTTACCTACTGAGCAATTGTGAACAGACTGCAGTCAGCCACTCCATTATGCTTTCCCATAACGGAGAGGCGGTGAATAGTTCTGGCGCAGCAAGCGGCGTGGTCCCGATTCGGTACGGATATGCCGGGTTCGCCTATACATAAACATACTATCTGCTTTGGGTGAACACTATGCCGTCATTGCCATTTATAGGACACAAAGAGGTTATAAACGGCGCTATGACCATAGTAGACGGAACTATCACGGGGACAGTGGTCAGGCTATTGAATGAAGCGCTGGCCTCCGAAATTATGTGCGTCCTCCGCTACAAACGGCACTGCTTCATGATCGCCAGGTTCAGTTCTCATCACGTGAAGTTGATGCTGTTTCAGCACGTGACTGAGGAGCAAGCTCATGCCGATCAATTGGCTGAGCGCATCGTCCAGCTGGGCGCCAGCCGGTGTGATCGCTTGAACGGCTGCTGAACCGAAGCCATGCAGAACATGTCGAAGGAGATTCGTTGGTGGAGATGATCACGGCAGATCTGATCGCTGAACGAGCCGCGGTCGAGAGCTATCGCGACATGATTGCTTCTATCGGCCCCAATGATCCGACGACCCGGAGGGTCTTGGAGCAGATTTTGGCGCAGGAGGCAGAGCATGCGGAGAATCTGACCAGTCTCTTGATGGGTGAGCGTCAAAGCGAGAGGTGAGGTAAGGACCATGCGTGGTGCGTCACGCGCGCAACATTGGGCGCAGAGGGAGGACATATGTTCTGCCAACGTTGTCGGGGGTTACTTGTACAAGAGACATTCGGTGATCTCATAGACAAAATGGGCCGCCTCAGCACGGCCACACGTTGCATCAATTGCGGATGTGTCGAGGATGCCGTCGTGCGCGCGAATCGCTTCAGGCGGTCGGTGCGCACGCGCGCGCTCCCGCGCAGGATGGTAAGGAGTAAAGATGTTATGCCAAAGCAGGTGCACGCGTAAGGGTATAGAGCGGTCGGATGAGCGGTTGCTGCTGCAGCGTATGCCCCTCACACAATCAATCATGACAGAGGGATCTAAGAGCGCCGTATGCCCAGCCCTCTTTCTGATCGTAAGGAGCCATTCAAAAGGAAGGGTGAAACCATCGAGCAGCAAGACCATATAGCGCAGACGCCACTCGGACAGAGATCGGTCTCCGAACTGGGTTCGCTGAATGACACGATGCGCTACCGATCCGGTATTCTGATATTCTCTCGTGGGCAGAAATTGCTGCACGCGAATCGCCGAGCCTTGGAACTGACAGGCCATCTCGATCAGGCTGAGACTGGGACCGTCTGCGAGATTCATTCGGCGCCGGTGCGCGAACTCCGGAATGCCGTCCAAGCAGGCCTGGACCATCGCAGAACTGCCAATATCTGGAAGCCCTTTAAATTGAAGCGTGTCCTCTATGAGGGAAAGCGCAAGCTCCTAGCGTGCGGATTCGGGCTGGCAGATCGGAGTTCCCACGACAACTCGCGTATCGTGATCATAATGGATGAACTCGGTCTTCGACAGGAGCGTAGTCAGCTCCGGAGGTAGCTGATGGGACGGTCCTGGGAGAGTGGAGGCGCGGCGATCGGGGTATCACCTCAACTGGAGTCCGATCGAGGGGTGTTCGATGTGAGCATGTATGGAGCGCCCTGACGATGCGCTTGCAGAGAACTGAAAGTACACCAGATCTTGAGGAGGGTTCAAGGATGGAGCGCTGGAAAAACAACGATGTAGCAGGTGTATGCCAGACACCAGCGAGCGCGGTGAATGATGGGGACCTGGGTCAGCCTGTTTACCGAAGGCCGGTTGGTCTGACGATCACGGTGGAGAAGATCGATTGCATGCTGGCCGACGTCCAGGCCCAGGTCGAGCGTCTTCAGTGTCAAAAAATCAATCTGCAGCTTGTGCGGGAGCAATTAGCCGGGATGGAAGCCAAGTGGCGAAGCGCATGAGCGACGGTACGGCCTTTCTGTGCTGGCAGTCGTGCCATGCCGGTTTGTATGTAGATTGAAAACGGCCTGACGCAGGCGGGAGATGAGGGGAATAGATTCCCCTCACCAAGAGTCTCAATCTGCGATTCCCCACAGATGTGGATTATGGTGCGCGCTACTATGCCTGGCGGGATTCACCGAAACAAGGGCACCATGTCGTTACCCGTCTGCTTAGTTCTCTCCTGATCGGTTTTGGCCAGACCGTCAACGGTCTTCTCGCTATGCTGGTCCCTAGGTGCCCCGTCGTCCCTCGTTCCGTGATAGCAGATTGCTGGGCATAAGAGGTAATTGGATGAAGAAGGCCATCATCTCGGCTGGAGATAATGGCACCTGAGCCTTCCGGCAAAGGCCACGATGATTGACAGGCACACGATTGCCCCGTTGACTCGAGAATATGAAAACCAGGCAGCTGCGCCACCCTTGGTAAGCCCTCTTACAGGGCTGACAGGATGTCTCCGCTCCTCTCGATTCCATACTCTGCAGACAGCGCATCGTATGGTGATCTCATCGGTGATCACTTGAGCCTGAGGTGCTTTTCCCTGTTGACGGCCTCGCTCAAGAGACCGTGGAGGAGGCACTCAATTCGAACAGCGTAGTGCCTGCTTCGACGGCGATCATGCGATCGGGACAAGTTAGTGCGAGCATTTTCGATCAGGATAGCCGGGCACACTTCATTCACGGTGCAGGAGAGATGGTCAATGGAAAAGGAGGAACGCTCAATGGCAGATAACAGAGGGTGCTCATTAGGGACGGCGGGATGGGCGTTTGTGACCGGAGGATTGCTGGGAGCTGTGGCAGCGTTGTTGCTGGCACCGCAGTCTGGTCGTCAGTCGCGGGAACAGTTGCGAGGGTATGCGCGACGAGCCGAAGAGGAAGTTCATGAGCTGGCCGAGAAGGCCAGCGAGGTTGTGGACGAGGCGCTGGACAAGGGACGCGACTTCATTAAAGACAAGCAGACGGTCCTGGCCGAGGCGGTTGAGGCCGGGCACATCGCCATGCATCAGGAGCCTGGGCGACTGTCGGGCGACAGGAAAGGGTGACAGCAGCGTGCATTGTCACGGAATGATCGAGTGTGCACAGGATTGGATTATCGAGTGCGCTTTTGTGTCTGGTGGAGAGTTCGGTCTTTCCCTCACATATTCTGGCCGCAGCCTTGGCACAATGCGGACTTGACCAACCGAGAGCTTGGCGGCCATCAGCTTGAGATGCCATCAATGGCGGAATGAAATCCATGTACATGTCAACAGCTCGGCGCAAGTTGCTGTGAGCGATATGCCGGCAAAGAGATCCGTGCATTATCTCTCACTCCCCGCTAGAACGATCGACCGGTCATGGCTGCTCGACTCTCCTTGCCTTACTTATCCCTGGCGGGAACAAACTGTTTGTTTGACCCATTGTCACGGCAGTGATCAAAGAGTCGGCAGGTCGCTGCCCTTTAACGTGGCGCACCGCAGGCGGTCACTGCGACAACGATTACTGCTTTGTTGAGTTGCTGTCGCCTGACTTGAGAGTGGAGTCAGCTGCGCGACCAGCTTCCTGTCCGTGGCCGGTGGCAGTTCTTCATTTTGTCGAGCGAATCGACAGCGCGTGATTCTGATCGTTCACCATTGCCTCAATACGATCATTCTTCATGACTGTCCCAATCATCTGGGTCGTCTTATCCGTATGCAGCCGTATTTTCTCACCGGTCTTCAATTTGAGAAAATAGTTCCCGTCTTTGATGCGGACCAGTTCGCCGGTGATCATTTTGGCGGCTTCTGCCCCGGTGCTTCCCTTCTGATCGCCCACGTTCTTTTGCCTGTCATCATCAGATTGAAAGCCTTGCCGATCAGATTGGGAGTCAGTCTTCATCACGTCTGAAACCGAAGGCGAATGCTCTGCCTGGGCCGTATGGGACAAACCCAGGCACAGCAAGAATGCGCAAGCTATGACGCCGACGTCCTTGTAAATGGATACCATGATAACCTCCCGAGTTAGATGTGAACCATGCATAAAACTCACCATACGCTGTCCGGTCTCTTTCAATCTGAGCAATAGTGACCAAACTACCGTTGATCTTCCAGTCATACTGGTGGTGTTTGAGGGGATGTTGCGAGATGACAATGGCGCAACGAGTGAATGGTGCCGGTGTCTCTCAATACTGGGGTCGTGGCATACCGTGGCGATGCGGATTGCAAAAGACGTGACGCTGGTGCGGGGAATGGATCATGCTTAGTCACAATTCTGATCTGGAATCCGCAACAGACTTGGAGGATGGCAGCCGGCTGCCGTATATCGGGGGGACCGGGACAAGGACGCCGCGCGCGTAGCCATTGCCATATCTGTTCACCTGAGCTGTCTTGACCAGACCCCCGTCGGTTTTCCCGCTATGCTGGTTGACAGGTGCTCAGCCGTCTCCTGCTCCCTCAGTGATAGCAAACATATGCAAGGCTGAGATTGCAGGTGGAAAGAAAACTCATACAGTCTATGTGAATGTCATAACCGGCATGGTTCACGAAACCAAGTAGCCCTCCTGACCGCAGTGCTGTATGGGTGGGCAGGAAGGCAGAAGGAGGAACGCTCAATGGCAGATAACAGAGGGTGCTCATTAGGGACGGCGGGATTGGCGTTTGTGACCGGAGGATTGCTGGGAGCTGTGGCAGCGTTGTTGCTGGCACCGCAGTCTGGTCGTCAGTCGCGGGAACAGTTGCGAGGGTATGCGCGACGAGCCGAAGAGGAAGTTCATGAGCTGGCCGAGAAGGCCAGCGAGGTTGTGGACGAGGCGCTGGACAAGGGACGCGACTTCATTAAAGACAAGCAGACGGTCCTGGCCGAGGCGGTCGAGGCCGCTCGTACGGCCATGCATAGGGAGCGTGAGCGGTTGTCTGGTGACAAGGACGCGTGCCGGTGAAGTGGACGGATGGACTATCCATTGGAACAGCTATTTATCGTTGGCGGGTCACGAGGACAGCAATCCGGTCGCCAGCAACAACACGGCCACGGGTCGCGCCAAAAACCGCCGCGTCGAAATCGTTGTGTTATAGCCCCAACGATTGTGCGAAAGGAGCCTCTGAGGAGCCCGGCCAGCCCGATCAGTTCATTGGCTCCATCGGTGGAATGTCTACTGTGGGCGCTTCCACCAGCCAGGTTGTTCGTGGAAGAGAGAAGGGAACATGGAGCCATTCGTACGCTGGGGTAGCGGGCTGTTCGGCATCATCCTGTTCGTGGGGTGTACGAACGGCACTGACCAACGGTTGACACAGGTCCAGAGAGGGTTGGAAAAGTCGCTTCACACGAACATCGCGCATGGTGATCTCAGCATACGCCGAGCCGGTGATCATCTCACCATCGTGATTACCGAACGACTGCTGTTTGCTGTGGGGAGTTATGAGATCAAGCCGGACGGCATTGATGTGCTGAGGCGAATGGGGATTTTCCTCGAGGTGGCCTCCCTCAAAGAAATCCGAGTGGCGGGGCATGGCGACAGGGCCCCGGGCTCTGACCGCCCCGGCTTGTACTCCGAGATGGTGGCGCTCTCCAAAGCACGTGCGACGCAGGCGGGACGTGTCTTGAATGAGAACGGAATGCATTCACAAAACGCGACTATCGAATGGTATGGGGACATCCGGCCGATCGCCAGCAATGAGACCGAAGAGGGGCGGCGAACGAATCGCCGCGTCGAAATTCTGCTGTATGCCACGCCGGCCTAACGGCTTGAAGTCGTAAGCGCGGCCTGCTGGCAGAGTAATTCGGCGGTTTCTCGCGTAACGGTCAATTCTCTTCTCGCAGCACGAAGTGGATCGAGAGACGTATCTGCTCGTGCGTCCGGCTTCAAGCAACCTATCTCGTTGATGTACGTAAGGATCTCACGTTCGGTATGCCGGGGTGCTTAGGCGGCGGACTCAGTCTGACGAACCAGCAGATGGTCGGAAAGCCAGTGAATCCCATGGTTTCACCTATTGCGATGTGTGCCGAGCTGGAAGAGCCGATTCGTGCGGAGCTGTTTGGTGTCGAACGGCTCGAACAACATGCCGCGAGTCTCGCGGTGGCACAGGGCGTCACCGATGATGTGCGGATGGGCCGGTTGCTCACGCCACGAGTCCTCGATAACGGGCGGGTCTTGGTGGAGTCCTATCAGTCTATTGCCCGTACGATTCGCGATGAGAAAGCGATTACGCCGGCGGCTGAATGGTTCGTCGATAATTTCCATATTGTCGACGAACAACTCCGCGAAATCATCGACGATTTGCCCCCTGGCTACTACCGACAATTACCCAAACTTGCATCGGGTCACTTGCAGAACTACCCGCGGGTGTTCGGGGTTGCCTGGGCGTTCGTCGCACACACAGACAGTCGTTTTGACCCCGACATGCTCCGTCGCTTTGTGGTGGCCTATCAACATGTGCAACCGCTGACGATCGGTGAGTTGTGGGCGGTGGCGATCTCGCTACGTGTCGTGCTGGTGGAGAATCTTCGGAGACTGGCCGAACGGATCGTTCATAGCCGGAGGGCCCGGTTGGAAGCCGATGAGCTGGCAGACAGCCTGCTGGGAAGCGGGGCGTTGGTTCCGGAGTCACCGGCCACGGCCTTGCGTCGATTTGAGTACAGCCCGCTAGATCCGGCGTTTGCCGTACAGCTTGTTCAGCGGCTCCGTGACCTGGACCCCAAGGTGCGCCCCGTGTTGCTGTGGCTGGATGAGCGCCTGGCCGCGCAGGGTACGACTGCCGATGACCTGGTGCATGCCGAGCATCAGCAACAGGCGGCCATGAGCGTCACGGTGCGCAATATCATCACCAG
>MSXM01000083.1:0-723 GCA_002083565.1 Nitrospira sp. ST-bin4
AGACACTGTGGCCGGTGATCGAACGTGTCTACGGCAAAGCATGCGCGCGAGTCTGGTGGTGGCGGTGGCGTCTGTTCTTCATGGCCTGTGCCGAACTATTCGGCTATGAGGAGGGCCGTCAGTGGGGAGTCAGCCACTACCTTTTCGAAAAACAGGTAGCGAGTGTGTCATGAAGATAAGCACCACCATGATCGTCAACAACTTTGTCCTGTTTCAGATCGGCTGGTTTGCGTGCGTGTTAAGCGCCGCAGCGCATCAGCCCTGGATCGGCGTGCTGGTGACGACCGGGGTAGTGCTCGCACATGTGCTCCGCGCTCCCCTGCCGGAGGCGGAACTCAAACTGGTGCTCCTCTCACTCGGCTTAGGGCTCGTCTTTGATAGCCTGTTGGTTTGGCAGGGTTGGCTTCAGTATTCCTCGGGAATCCTGCTCCCGAACCTAGCCCCATACTGGATCGTGGCGTTGTGGGGGCTCTTTGCAACCCTCTTGAATGTCTCATTGCGTTGGATGAAGGGGCGCTGGGTCATCGCGGTTCTGTTTGGAGCCGCCGGGGGCCCTGCCGCCTACTATGGCGGCCTCCGTCTTGGGGCGCTGGAATTCGCCGATATGCCGGCAGGGCTGATCGCCCTGGCCATCGGCTGGGCGGTGCTCACGCCGCTGCTGCTGGCGTTGTCTTCGCGCTTTGACGGCTATGCCGGCCTGCTGGAAAAGAAGGCGTCATGAAC
>MSXM01000083.1:783-8406 GCA_002083565.1 Nitrospira sp. ST-bin4
TCAAGCGCGATGTGAGCATCGTGGACGGCGCGTGGGCCTTCATGCTCCTCGCCGCCGCGACCGTATACGCCACCGGTGCGGAGCCCTACACGGGACGGACGATGCTCATCCTGACGCTGGTCCTTCTGTGGGCCCTGCGCCTGTCGGCTCATATCATCCATCGCAACTGGGGTGAGCCGGAGGACCGTCGTTATCAAGACATCCGCCGGAAATACGAACCAAATTTCGCACTCAAGAGTCTAGCCCTCATCTTCTGGTTTCAAGCAGTACTGGCATGGATCATCTCCATGCCCCTGTGGCCGGCTCTCACCATTCCGGTCGACTGGGGGGCATCCGATGTACTGGCAGTCACGGTATGGACCGTCGGCATGATCTTCGAAGGCTTTGGAGATTGGCAGTTGTCACGGTTCAAGGCCGATCCGGAGAACCACGGCAAGGTGATGGACCGCGGACTCTGGCGCTACACACGTCATCCCAACTACTTCGGTGAGTGCCTGATCTGGTGGGGCTTCTCCCTCTTTGCGCTGCCGGCCGGGGCTTGGTGGACGGCCGTGGGACCGCTGCTTCTCACATACATGCTCTTGAAATTCTCGGGCGTGACCTTGATGGAGCAGACCATCGTCGATCGGCGACCTGCCTATCGAGCGTACGTCGCCAGGACCAATGCCTTCATTCCCGGTCTGCCGAAACAGGATAACTATGCCCCCCTTCCAGGAAACGGACCACATGATTAGCGCGTCTTTCGTCACTAGCGGGTTGCGTATGGCAGTGACCGTTCTCGGATGCCTGACATGCCTTGGATCTGCACCCCAAGAATCTTGGGGTGGCAGCTCTGAGACGTATGACTTCAAGGTCTTCCTCGGGAAAGATGAAATCGGACGCCAGCGCTTCGACGTCTCTACGGAAGGCGAGCGGACCCGTGTCCGGGTAGACGCGCAATTCACGGTCAAGTTCCTGTACATCACCGTCTATACCTATCGACATACCAACGTCGAATTATGGGAGGGAACGTGCCTGCGCGAGATTCGCGCGGAGACAGATGATAACGGCGAGTCCTTTTTCGTGACCGGCATCGTTCGTAACGGGCAGATGCAGGTGCAGACACAAGCCGGAAACTGGATCGGTGAAGGATGCATCAAGACTTTTGCATACTGGAACCTCGAGTGGATCAAAGGCGAGAGATTGTTGAATTCGCAGACCGGCGAACATCAGCCTGCGTCCATGCTTATTGTGGGCGAGGAGACGATCTCCGTGCAGGGAGTCCCGACACGAACCACACACCGTCGCGTCATCACGGACAAGTTCACGATCGATCTCTGGTACACCTTAAACGGCCGATGGGTCGCGCTCCACTCCACCACGAAGAAAGGCGATACCCTTCGCTATACGCTCCAGTGAGGACACTATGCCATCTGTGATGCCGTCACTCTTCATGCCCGTTGCGCTGCTCACGCTTGCGGCCTGCAGCAGTCCACCGCCCATCCGCACCGCGACGACTGTGAACTTGGAGCGGTTCATGGGGGACTGGTACGTCATCGCCAGTATTCCCACTTTTATCGAGACGAACGCCTACAACGCCGTGGAGTCCTATCGCTTGGCCAAGGATGGCACCGTCCCCACGACCTTTAGCTTCCGCGAGGGCGGCTTTGAGGGGGAGCGCAAGACCTATCATCCGACCGGCTATGTCATCGATACGCAATCAAATGCCGTCTGGGGCATGCAGTTCATCTGGCCGATCAAGGCCGACTATCGCATCGTGTTTCTGGATGAGTCGTACAGTCAAACGGTCATTGGAAGAACCGCGCGTGATTACGTGTGGTTGATGGCGCGAACTCCTGAAATTCCCGATTCGGACTATCAACGGTTTCTCACGCTCATCGCCGAGGAAGGCTACGATGTCTCCAAAGTCAGGAAGGTGCCTCAACGCTGGAACTAATGGGCCCCGGGAAGTCAGGGAACGCATCGATTGTACTGTGATGACAGACCGGCCCCGCGCCGGAACCGGGTCGGCTCTCAACGCGAGCACAGGGCAAGCATGCCAGGTCTCGATGGTATGGCGGTCTCTTTGGCAGTCCGACCCGGTCTGAATCCGATCAACGAGGCATTGAAGACCGCATGAAAATCGCGATTGTCGGCACAGGCATTTCGGGAATGGTCGCGGCGTATCTCCTGCACCAGGATCATGAGATCACTGTCTTCGAGGCTGCTGATTATATCGGCGGACATACCAATACGGTCAAAGTCTCGATGGAAGGCCGAGGTTACGCCATAGACACGGGGTTCATTGTGTTTAACGATTGGACCTACCCGAACTTCATTGCCTTGCTCCGGAAACTCGGCGTGGAATCGGAACCAAGCGACATGAGCTTCGGTGTCAAGTGCGAGCGAACCGGCCTCGAGTACAATGGGACGTCGCTGAACAGGCTGTTCGCCCAGCGGCGCAACCTGCTTCGCCCCTCGTTTTACCGAATGATACGGGACATCCTGCGCTTCAATCGTGAGTCGCTGGAGCTGCTGACACGGCCGGAGCCAGGCCCTTCACTCGGGTCCTATCTGGAGACTCATCGATATTCAAGGGAGTTCATTGACCACTACATTATCCCAATGGGAGCCGCGATTTGGTCAGCTGGTCACGAGAGCATGTGGAAGTGTCCGGCCCGGCACCTCGTCCAGTTCTTCAAAAACCATGGCATGCTTTCGGTGGATGAGCGGCCGACGTGGCGGGTTATCAAAGGCGGGTCGCAACGGTATGCCGAAAAACTCGTCGCGCCGTTCCGTAATCGGATTCACCTCAACTCCCCTGTCGAATCGGTGAGTCGTTTCCCGGATTACGTGGAGATCCGCAGTAGGATAGACGGGCGAGACGGTCGGGTGTTGCGTTTTGACCATGTGATCATCGCCACGCACAGCGATCAGGCGCTCTCCATGCTTGCCGATCCCACACCGACGGAAAAAGAAGTGCTGGGGAGCATTCACTATCAGGAGAACGACGCTGTGTTGCACACCGACACGTCGATGCTACCCAAACGGAGACTCGCCTGGGCCGCATGGAATTACCATCTGCTTGGGACCCAGCCTGATCGCGCGGTTCTGACCTACCACATGAACAAGCTGCAGAGCCTGACCGCACCCTGCGAGTTTTGCGTGACGCTCAATCACACGCACGCCATTAATCCCGCCACGATCCTGCGTCGCATCACGTATCATCATCCCGTGTACTCACCGGAAGCAGTTGCCGCACAGAAGCGCCACGGCGAGATCAACGGCGTCAATCGAACGTCCTATTGTGGTGCCTACTGGGGGTTTGGGTTTCACGAGGATGGAGTGAACAGTGCCCTGGTCGTCTGTAAGCCATTCGGGAAGGATCTCTCGTCATGAATAGCGCGATCTATACGGGACACGTTCGGCACCGGCGGTTCAGTCCGGTTCCGCACGCGTTCACCTACCGGTTGTTCATGATGTATGTGGACCTGGACGAACTGCCGACCGTCTTTGAGAATCGCTGGTTCTGGTCCGTTGACCGCACCAACCTCGCCGCCTTCAGGCGTAGAGACCATGTTGGCGATCCCATCAATCCGTTAAATGATTCGATCCGCCAACTCGTGGAGGAGAGAACAGGCAGTCGACCGGCCGGACCGATCCGCCTCCTGACTCACTTCCGCTACTTCGGGTACGTTTTCAACCCGGTAAGCTTCTATTTTTGCTATGACCGATTCGATCGTGGTGTCGACACCATCGTCGCGGAAATTACCAACACTCCCTGGGGAGAGCGTCACTGTTACGTTCTAGGCACGAAGGACAACCGTGCCCGCGGCAGAAGGAAGCACTACCAATTCGACAAGGCGTTCCACATTTCGCCGTTTATCGACATGGACACCGTCTACGATTGGCGATTTACCGAGCCGGCATCGCAACTCACCATCCATATGGAAAATCTTCGAGACGGACGGCCTTTCTTCGACGCAACGATGAGGCTCGAGCGTCGGGAGCTCTCCAGTACATCCCTGGCGCGCGTGCTTGTGCAGTATCCCCTGATGACAGCCAAGGTCATTGGTGCCATCCATTGGCAGGCCTTGCGACTCTGGGCCAAGCGTATCCCTCTCTATGCCCACCCCGGGAAACGGAAGGAGCCGTCGCCTGCGGCGACGAGTCAGACGCCATTATGAGCAACCAGATGATTGCACCCCACCTTGCGCACAACGATCGGCTCAGCAGCCATGAGGGGCTCTCATCGGGCGCAAGCCGGATCTCTCGGCTTGCACGCCGGCTCATCTTTTTCAAGCTCAACAAGCTGCAGCATGGCGCCGTCACGCTCCTGGAGGGCAAGACACGTTATTCTTTTGGTCAGCTAACTTCACAGTGCCCACTCCAGGCGACCGTCACAATTCATGATCCCCACACCTATATCGACCTTGCGTCAGGTGGCACCGTCGGAGTTGGCGATGCATACCGTCAGGGGCTCTGGAACTGTGATGACCTCACGACGTTGATTCGCATCTTTGTGTTGAATCGATCGCTTCTGAACAACATGGAAGGCGGCCTCGCACTGGCGTCCAAGCCGTTGCTCAAGACGATCCATTGGCTTAATCGTAATACGAAAGCCGGCAGTGCGAAGAACATTGCCGCCCATTACGATCTAGGTAACGACTTCTTCCGGCTCATGCTTGACGAGACGATGATGTATTCTTGTGCCTACTTTGAGCGGCCGGACGCGACCCTGGCGGAAGCCTCATGCACGAAGAACGATCGCATCTGTCGCAAACTACAGCTGGTCGCCAGCGACCATCTATTGGAGATCGGTTCCGGCTGGGGTGGCTTCGCGATCCATGCCGCTTCTCATTATCGTTGCCGTGTGACGACCACGACGATCTCGCGGCAGCAGTATGACATGGCCGTACAGCGAGTTCAGGAAGCCGGCTTGAGTGATCACGTCACGGTATTGCTCATGGATTATCGGGATTTGCCGAAGCTTGGTCTGCAATTCGACAAGCTCGTCTCAATTGAGATGATCGAGGCCGTCGGGCATCAGTTTTACAAAGCGTTTTTCGAGGTCTGTAGTCGCATGTTGAAGTCTTCCGGGCTGGCCCTCATTCAGGGCATCACCATCGACGAACGATTCTATGAGCAGGCGAAACGATCCGTGGACTTTATTCAACGCTTCATTTTCCCAGGCAGCTGCATCCCCTCCGTGAGCGCTCTGCTGCAAGGATCGGCGAAAGTCGGCGATCTGGGGCTGATTCATCTCGAAGATATCGGAATGCACTACGCTCCCACGCTGCAGGCTTGGAGGAGGAACGTGGCCGCAAAGCTTCCGGATATCAAAGCCCTAGGGTATCAGTCGGAATTCCTGCGTCTCTGGGAGTTTTATCTCTGTTATTGTGAAGGCGGGTTCCTAGAACGGTCTCTTAGTGTCGTCCATCTCCTCTACGCCAAGTCGGGGTGGCGCCCCCACAGTGTCCGCATCTGAATGTGTAAGTTCTTTGCTATGGTCCACATCGAAATCTGCGCACCGACATTGAAAGAAGCCGTGGAGAATTTGGTCGAACAAGGGGCAGCTTCTGAAAACAAGAAACCGGTACTCTGGGGGATACTTCCTCCATGACAGATCTCAAGAGGCTGTATGCCGTTGATAACCGATTGTGACAGAAGTTCTTGTCTCAACGTGATCGTGACATGAAACACACCACTCCACAAGTGCTCATTATCGGTGCCGGTCTCGCCGGATTGGCCTGTGCGCGTCGTCTGAAGGAAGCTGGCCTCACCTGCACAGTCCTTGAGGCCTCCGACGGCATCGGTGGGCGTGCCCGAACAGATCGCGTAGAAGGCTTTCAGCTGGATCGCGGATTTCAAGTTTTTCTCACCGGCTATCCGGAAGCGTGCAAGACACTGAACTATGCCGCGCTGGATCTCATGCCCTTTCATCCAGGAGCGCTCGTTCGGCATGTCGGCCGCTTTCATGTGATGAGCGATCCCTTTCACCGGCCGCAAGATCTTGTCCAGACGTTGCTCAGCCCCATCGGCTCGCTCGCCGACAAGTTCCGGATGCTGCGTGTTCGACGAGACACCCTCTGCTCTAAGATGAGAGACTCTCCACAGTCGACGCACGACATGTTGAAAGCCTATGGCTTTTCAGACGCCATGCTTACGCGGTTCTTTAGTCCCTTTCTCAGCGGCGTGTTTTTGGAGACGGAGTTAAGAACGCCTTGCTGGATTTTTGAGTTAGTCTGGGCGGCTTTCTGCCGAGGAGCAACCGCTGTACCGCGAGACGGCATGGGTGCCATCGCACAACAACTTGCAGCTCCATTACCTCCGGGGACGATCCGTCTAAACCAAGCCGTACGACACATTCAGGCATCACGCGTGATGCTGGAGACCGGGGAACAGCTCACTGGTGATGTGCTAGTGATCGCGACAGATGACGTGACCGCGTCCCGCTTGCGAGGGGAGCACGTGCCGAGAGCCTCAGCTCGTGGCTCGATGACGCTCTATTTCGATGCCCCGGTTGCTCCGCAACGCGGCCCCTGGTTGATGTTGAATGGGGAAGGCGATGGGGTTGTCCGGACCGTCTGTGTCCTGAGTGAAGCGGCGCCTTCGTACGCGCCGCCTGGGCGAGCCTTGATCTCAGTAACCACGACTGAACAGATTGGGGCACACGATGATGTTCCGCGCGCGGTGAGGATGTTTCTTCAATCCTGGTTCGGATCGCAAGTCGACGAATGGCGTCATTTACGGACTGATCACATTCACCGTGCGCTGCCCCCAATAAGCGTCCTTCCATCCGGGGACCGTATCCCTTCACCGCGCGTGACGGAGCATCTCTACCTTTGTGGCGATTACCGGGAAAGCGGGACGCTGGATGGGGCGCTCTTATCGGGACGGAGAGCTGCTGAGTTGATCCTGTCTGACTATGCGCTGTTGTGACTCCGACTGCCGGTGTTTGTTCGAGGAGTCATCTCACTTGCTCGATAATGTGCCAGACCCTCACTTAAGCATCTAACAGGATGCCGAAAAAGTCCGCCAGCTTTGTTGTCGCGTCGCTCAGAGGCTCAACGTACGGCACGGCCTACGATTCGCATCTTGGCTCGCTGCGGCCTCGCTGGACGGCCATTTTTAGTATTCTGCATGGCTGTTTGGTGTCGTCTCAACCATCGAGATTTGTGATGGCCTTAGAATCCCACGTGAGTTTTTCCGCAGCCTGCTAAGTCTTGGCAACCTTTCAACGACCACAGGCTGTTGTCATGAGTGCAGCAGTTGCTGTACCCGGAGCCGACCTAGCTAATTGGCCTGTGGCTCCAGCGCTGCGCCCTGCTGCTCCGGAACCCATGTGGTCTGCATACCATGTCGTTTTCACCGGTTGGCTTTTGCGATTCTGGCAGTCGTATTCCCGCACAGTGATTCTTGAGAGCGCCGGGCTGCCCCCTTCCGCCTGTACCACCTTGTAGTCGAACAATTCAGACATAGTGACCGTCTCGTCCGCCTTTCGAATACTGCCGTGATCGGCATAATAGGTGTAGGTCTCCGTCTCTCCGATCTTGATCCACTCCGCTGCAGAGACTGGTGAGGAACCGGACGGCGTCTCACCTCCGGTGCAGGCTGTGATCCATCCCCCACTCAGCACCACCA
>MSXM01000083.1:8472-10300 GCA_002083565.1 Nitrospira sp. ST-bin4
CAGGCCACCTTCATTTCAGCATCGTCATCACTCCCGGGAACCACGCGGGACCACTCACGCGTTGCTGGCGCAGCATACAACACGAGGCCTTGTGCCATGCCGTCTGGATAGTACCGAGCGCGGAGCGGCCGGCTTTTCCTCTGACTGCAGTCGTACTGACGTTTGATCGTCAGTGACCGATAGAGACCGCGCGGAATGGCTCGCTCGACACGAAAGTCCCGGAGTGTCCAGAGCGTGACCCTCTGCCCCGACACCCCAATGGTGGTCATATCCACATAGCGGTCGTATTTGTGGGTCCCTCCAACTTTTGCCCACTCAGCCGCTGCCAAGCTGGCGCCTAGTGTGTCATGCAGAAACAGCCCGACACAAATGCCCATCGTGATACCAAACCGGCGCATCCACATTCCTTGTTTCTTCTCAATGCGCGGTTTCAGCTTTTCGCCAAGGCTTTTTCCACATCGGACAGAATGGTGGGCGATAAAGGGGTCATGCCGGGATCATACTTCCCGATCACGTTGCCGGATCGATCCACCAGATATTTCTGGAAATTCCACGTCACGCGGCCAGGGAAGGGACTCCGCTCAGTTAAATATTGATAAAGTGGGTGCTTCTCTTTTCCAACCACGCTGATTTTGGAAAACAGGGGAAAACTGATGCTGTATCTTGTGTAGCAGAATCCTTTAATTTCTTGATTCGTACCGGGCTCCTGCTGCCCAAAATCATTAGCCGGAAACGCCAGGATCTCGAATCCCCGCTCCTGATACCGCTCATACATTTCCTGAAGGTCGGCATACTGAGGTGTATTGCCGCACATACTCGCAGTATTCACAATTAACAGCACTTTACCCTTGAACGTCTTGAGATCAACGGGATGACCATCGATGTCTGGGAGACGAAACCCATAGAGAGGCGCCATCGAGGTACCAGGACGCGACGCCACATTGGATTGTTCTTCCCTCGCATTCACGTCTGACTCCATGAACGCACAGAGCCCCAGCCCAAGAAATATGAGACCGGATAAGCCTACGAGAGTTTTTGAATAGATCGCCACGTTGAATGCCTCCTATTTTGGCCAGTCATTAAGATCATACTACTATGCTGTCCAGTGTTTGTCCATATACCACTTGACAAACATTAGACATCATGGCAAATTAGCCACAAGCTTGAAATTGGCCTCATGAAAGGGGGAGGCCCTATGTCGGCAAATACTGTCCAGACCATGCGTCAAGTCATCGGAGCACTCGCGTTTCTCACTATCCTCCTACCAGGCTTAGCCAATGCACATGGGAATGTGGCAATGGAGGAGGATCCCTGTGTCCGACGGGTCGGCGGAAGCCTCGTACATTTCAACGCGTATCAGCCGCAGAATGAAACCAAAGGTCAGTACTGTACGGATATTCCCGGTGAAGGCGAGACCTTCCTCGTCCTTGATCTCATGGATCCGGCCCTGCGCAACATGCCGGTGAGTGTGCGGATTGTGAAGGGATTCAACGGCACTGGAGATGATCAAACGGTGGCCTACTGGCCTCCAGCCATCCATCCAGACGGTGTGGCTCGAGGCGAACTGAAGTTGGCCAAGGGGCTCTATACATTCATCATCACCCCGGAAGGGTTCAGCCCTTCATCCTATCTACTTCGAGTACAGCAACTTGATTACTCGGCCATTGCCAGACAAGCGACAGTCCCCTTGACCGTCTTCCTTCTTCTCGGCCTGATTGGCTATGAGCTTTCGAAATCAAAGCGACTGAGGGGCAGAACGGCTCAGGGCCGCTTGTGAAGATTCCGTGATGCGGAGGTTTATCTAACAAGGAGGTGCCATTATGGCAGC
>MSXM01000084.1:0-2446 GCA_002083565.1 Nitrospira sp. ST-bin4
GGGAGCCGAGTGGCAAGAAGAGCGAGGGGTGTTAGTATAATGATCAGAGAGCCGGACGCCCGTCTGTTGCCATGATGTGATCGCATGCGCACACAATGTATCTATGTCTATGTGCGGATATTCGACGGAGGATCCCCCCGATGCTCACAGCCATTGTAAGACGGGCCTTTGCATGGTCGGCAGTCATCGCATGTCTTGTCGGGAGTGAGGCTCCGTGTGCAGCGGCTGACCCTGAGACGGGCGCACGACGGTTTCAGATCGAATTTGAAACCGGTGCGATCTGGCAGAGCCGGAACGAGATTCACATCCCCGATTCAGCGGCAGGGACACGCTTTTCACTCGCCGACATCCAGGACAGCACGCCTATCGTGCAGCGACGGGTGGAAGCGACATGGCACCCGGGCCACCGGCATGCGCTCCGCTTTGTCTATCAGCCGCTCGGCTTCTCAGGGGCCGGGTCGTTTGCCACGCCGGTGTTGTTCGCAGGAGGCACCTTTGCGCCCGGAACTCCCGTGGAATCGGACTACAAGTTCGACTCCTACCGAGTGACCTATCGCTATCTCTTCTACGAATCATCAACGTGGGGAGTCAGTGCCGGTGCAACGGCCTTCATTCGCGACGCCAAAGTGGAGTTGCGGCAAGCCGGTTCGAGTGCCACTGATAGTAACGTAGGCTTCGTGCCGCTGCTGAGCTTGAATGCGGAATATCGCTTCGCGCCGCGTTGGATGGCCGTGGTGGATGTTGACGGGCTGGTGGCTCCACAGGGGCGCGCCTTCGATGCCGCCGCGAAGATCCGTCATGATCTCACCGATCATTGGTCTGTCTCTGCGGGATATCGAACGTTTGAAGGCGGGGTGGATAACGGCGAGCGGTTCGCCTTCGGCTGGTTCCACTTCGTCGTGGTCTCGATTGGGTATCGGTACTGAAGCAGCTTCTCGTCCATGAGAGGATAAATGAGGGTCGGATCTTAAATCGTGCATCGAAGCGAGATGTTGGTCTTACAATCCAACATTGAAGAGGTTCGGCTGTTCCTGAGATCTTGCGAACACATCCTTGTGAGGTAATCATGCGGATATCCCATCAGACGAGTTCTCACATGAACATCTGGCTCACGCTTGCGCTACTGAGCGGACTGCTTGGCGGCTGTGCGGGGATGGATTCGAGAGGGGAGTTGCCTACGGTGGCCTCGGTCGATCTGGCCCGCTATGCCGGGACCTGGCATGAGATCGCGCGGTTGCCGATGTGGTTTCAGCGGCACTGCGTGGATTCAAAGGCGGTCTACACGGTGCGATCGGATGGACGCGTCGGGGTGCATAATGAATGTGTGACTGACGACGGCGGACTGGCTGAGGCTGATGGTGTGGCGACGGTAGTCGACACGAAGACGAATGCACGGCTGATGGTGGTCTTCGACAACTGGTTTGCGCGCTTGTTCGGATCGTCCCGCGAGGGGAATTACTGGATTCTGGATCTGGATCCGGAGTACCGCACGGTGTTGGTAGGCACGCCGGATCGCCGATATCTGTGGATACTGGCCCGTGCGCCGCAGATCGATGACGCGACCTACCGGAATCTTGTACACCTGGCGCGGGGGTTCGGCTATCCCGTCGAGCAGCTCATTCGCGACCGGCGCCCCGGGCCATCCTCGTAAGACGGCGGTCTGCCCCTCAACCATCTGACGGTCAATCTCTGCCCGCGCTCCGGATCTGATAGCTACTTCTTGCCGGTCTTTTGGTCATGTTGATGGGTAAGGGCAGCCCGCAGCTTCTCTTCGTGCTCTTTATTGAGCGAGGTTTTTAAGATTGTGCCCTCGTATTTGGAGATTCCCGCCAACAGCTTGTCTTCATCGAAGTTCCGAACCAGCAGGAAGATCGCCGAGGTGCCAGGCAGAATGGTGCTGCCCAGGGCCCTGATGAAATTGTCGGGGATCCCGTAATCATTCAGAACTCCGGACTCACTCGCTGCGACGGTCATGGCTCCACCCCCTGCGCCTCCCGCCAGTGATCCCAACAGCCCTGCCAGGGGATTCATGAAGAGCAGGCCGATCAGCCCGCCCCATAACATGCCCAGCGCCACGCCATGGGGCGTCGCTCCGCCGAAGATGTCGACACACTGTTTCAGGTGGACCTTCCCGTCCCGATCACGGACGACGACCACGGCATCCTCCAGGTCCAGGACATAGTCACTTTCCATGGCCCGCATTTCGTTGAGCACCTGATCGGCCGTGCCGGAATCCTTAAACGCGATGCAGATAAGTTCGTTCATGGTTCATCTCCTTCAAATGGTCCGTGCGTCGACAATATTCGCGTGAAGAGATCTGGCTATGGAGGCTGTCTACCTGTGGTGGTCACGCAAGCGACGCTCCCATTAGTTACCAGTAGAACCGTCCTCAGAGCAAGCTGCGTTTTACCCGCTGGGCTTGAACCTGGTCAACTTCATCGCCGCG